>CALCQG010000059.1 GCA_937897575.1 uncultured Synergistales bacterium
ACGCTCGTTCGCTGCGGCCCTTTTTTATTGCACGTCCTCCCCGTCAGAGGATGATCTTTCCCCCGCCGGGCTTGGCGCCGCCCATACGGTCGAGCTGCTGGAGCACCGCCGGCGAGGCCACGTCGATCTTCGACTTCTGCGACTGCTTGTTCATGGCCTCCTGAAGGCGTTTTTCATACTCCTCCATCCCCTTCTTCAACGCCTCCACGTCGCCCTTGACCCACTGGAGGATGTTGTCGGCGATGGCCTCGACGGTCTCCTCGGAGGGCTCGTCCTTCGTGACGCCGAGGTCCTTCAGGAGACGATGCTCCTCCCGGATGGACTCGCGGATGTCGTCGTCACTGATGATGCCTTTCTTATACAGCACCCGGGCGACGATGTTGAACCTGCTCTTGCTGTTCTCGTCGCTGAGCGCAAGGCTGTCCACTCTCGCGAGGAGCATGGACAGGAGTTCGTCAAGACTGATCTGCATCGGCATGGCCATGATGGTACCTCCCTTTCCTCATTGATTAAGATGGGTCTGTATTGTACCACACTAGACGTTGAACCGAATCTCGATCATGTCCCCGTCCACCACGGGGTACTCCTTCCCCTCGAGGCGGAGGACGCCCTTCTCCCGGCACTTCGCGAGGGAGGCGTCGTGCGCGATGAAGTCCGCGTAGGAGACCACCTGGGCCCGGATGAACCCCCGAGCGAGGTCCGAGTGGATCGCGCCGGCGGCGTCGATGGCCCTGTCCCCCTCGTGGAGCGTCCACGCCCGGACCTCGTCCTTGCCCGTCGTGAAGAAGGACATGAGCCCGAGCAGGCGATAGGCCTCGCCGATCAGACGGTTACGGCCAGGCTCCTCCACGCCGAGGTCCTTCATGAACTCGACCTGCTCGTCGTCGGCGAGCTCAGAGAGCTCCATCTCCATCTTTCCGAAGACGGGGACCAGGCGGATAGCCTTCTCCTCCGCCAACCCCTTCAGCGCCGAGAGTCCAGGAACGTCGACTCCCGTCTGGCTTTCGTCCAGGTTGGCCACGATGAGCTCGGGCTTGAGGGTGACGAAGGCAAAGCCGCTCAACGACCGTCCCTCCTCGTCGGAGAGCGTGAGCTCACGCAGCGGGCGCTCCTCGAGAAGGTGGGCCTGGCATCGCTCGAGGAGAGCCCGCTCGGTCTCCTCCGCCGGGGTGTTCTTCTTCTTCGACTCGATCCGGGCGAGGCGGTTCTCGATGACGCCGAGGTCCCGGAAGATGAGCTCCATCTCGACGATGTTCCAGTCCCGCACAGGGTCGATGCTCCCCTCGGGGTGCGGCACATCGTCGTTCTCGAACAGGCGCACCACGTGGATCAGGGCATCGGACTCCGACACGAAGGAGAGGAAGGCGTTGCCGAGCCCCTCCCCCTTGCTTGCGTTCCGTGAGAGGCCGGCAAGGTCCACGAACTCCACCGTCGCCGGGGTCTCCTTCTTCGGCTCGAAGATCTGCACCAGCCGGTCGAACCGACTGTCCGGAACGTGCACCATGGCCCGGTTCGGTTCCGTCCTTCCGCTCGCGTAGGGCTTGACCTCGGCCCCGGCGCGGGTCACCACGTTGAAAACGGTGCTCTTCCCGCTGAGCGGCAGACCGATAATTCCACACTTCAGCACATCGACCCCTCCCCGCTTTTCGGGCGTTCTGCGTCTCGGTCAGCATTATACCCGCTCTTTCCGGGAAAGGACAGGAAGAAAAAGCTCCCTTCGCCGGCCTCCCCCCTGTAGTATAATGATCTGCGCAGTCATCTCGTGCAAGGAGGAGGACATTCCCATGATCCGTTCCGTGCTCTCGTTGTCCGGCGCACTGCTGCTTCTTTTCCTGGCGGTCCACCCCGCGGCGGCCCAGTCCGTCGAGCTTACAGCAAAAGAGGTACACCTCTACCCCTCGGGCATGAAGGTCCTCTTCTCCGTGCCCTACGCCGAAAAGATCCAGGCGGAGCTGCCCGGAGCCTTTGACGGACAATCGGTCCGCCTTCTCCCTCCCGACGGCATGACGGTCAACGCCTTCAGCGTCGTGGAGCAGCCCCGTTCGCAGTGGGTCCCTCCCGCACTGAGCACCCTTGACGGGGTGATCCGGGAGAAAAAATCCGAGATAACCGCCCTCACGGGAAAGATCGCCGCCATCGACCAGTCGACGAAACTCTTCGCCGGCCCCTTCCCGCAGAACATCGCCGCACAGGAGGTGCCCCAGTACGTCGAGGCCATCCGGCAGGCCCGGGAAAAGCTCGAGACGGAGCGGAGCACGCTCGTCCTCTCCCTCGAGGAGCGCAAGAAGGAGCTTCAGGTCCTGCAGGCGGAGTACGCCGCCCGGACGCCCCAGGAGGGGGACAAAAGCCTGGTGGTGAACGCGGAGGTCTCCGGCAAGGGCGATCTCCTGCTCGAAGCCTGGACCACGGCCGTGGAGTGGGCCCCCCAGTACAAGATGAACCTGCGAAGCGAAACGGGCGAGATCGCGGCCACCCTTCAGGCGAAGGCCTCCCAGAGGACGGGGCTGTCCTTCGATGTGCCGCTCCACTTTCATACCGTCCAGCCCTCGGAGTCCGTCGAACCACCCTATCTCCCTCCCCTCGTGGCCGACTTCTACGACCCGGCGCCGGGACGGAGCATGGCGAGCTACTCCATGGAGGTTCAAAGCCGCGCCCCCGTGGCCATGTCGGCCAAGGCCGCACCGGAGATCGTTCAGACGGCGACGGACATGTCCGTCCAGGGGGCGGGGGTGCTGCCGGGCGATGGATTGCCCGTGGAGATAACCCTCGGCTCCTTCACCCTCAAGGGAAAGACCCAGATTCTCTCCATCCCGCTGCTCTCGGACGACGCATGGATCACGGCGACGGTCGCCGCGCTGCCCGAACCCCTGCTGCCCGGCACGGTTCTCCTCTCGGTGGACGGCTCGGCGTCGGGGACCACCAGGATACAGGAGTACGGCGCCGGGATGGAGCTTGAGATGGCCTTCGGGAAGATGCCCCTCGTCGTGGCGACGAAGAAGCCCGTCGTCCCGAAGGAGGGCAGCTCATGGATGGGCAAGGGGCGCACCCAGGACGGGTACGTCATCGAGCTCACCAACGGGACGAACGGAAAACAGACCGTGACGCTCAAGGATCGCCTGCCCCTGCCGGCGCAGGAGAAGATCGCCGTGGAGGTGACGACTCTGGAACCGAAACCGAAGGAGCAGGACAAGGAAAATATTCTGACGTGGGAGTTCGAGATGGCGCCGGGGGAGAAAAAGACCGTCGAGGTGCTCTACCGGGTGACCTATCCGGGGGACAAGACGCTGATCATGGAATAGGAGCGTCAGAGTCGAGCCCCACGCTCCGGAGTCCGACGCCCCTCACACCGCCAGGGACAGAGGGACGCTTCGGGGGAAAAGAGGCACATAGGAGACGGCGCCTGTTTCCACTGGAAACCAGGCGCCGTCTTCGTTTTTATCCCAGGAGACCCGGGAGGGCGTCGGCGTGTCCGAGGAAAGGACAACCCCTTCGTTGTACCAGTTACCGTCCGCATCCTTCATCCACGTCATGAACTCCGCCCCCTCCTGTTTGCGATGTCCTCGCTTCTTGAGGAGGTTATAGCACCCCGGAGAGGATATGTCAACTAGTGTTCCCTATTTTATTTAAAATGGATTTAAGTTTCTTTTATCGAGAGGACCGTATCGCCGTCGGGACCTCGAAGCGTCGGGGCAACGAAGGTCTCCGACGGGACGCCGCCTCGGGCCTGGAGGGCGGCCGTAAGAACCCGGCCCAGAGCAACGCCCAGGGCATACCCCGGCCACTCGAGACGGTAGAGCCCGGGTGACTCAGGAACCTCAGGCACGACACACCGGCAGCCGGAGCTCCCGTCGCCCGGGGGCAGGCCGTCGTACACCACGAAGGCCCCCCGGCAGTCGCCGGACAACGGGGCGAGACGGGCCGACAAGAAGGGAAAGAGGGCACCTTCGCCCGCCGCAAGCATCATCGGCCGACCGCCGGCCGCCCCTTCGAGCTGCCGGAGAGTGCTCTCCTCCGAGAGCAACACCGCCGGCCCGCCCGGAAGGCTGAAGCCCGCGGTGACCAGAGGGACGGCGAGCTCGGACGTCTGAAGCGGCACCGAAGAGGCGCCCAGCCACGCGATGCAGTCCACGCGCCGGGCGAGCAGGGACGGCAGGATATCCTGCCCCCTGAACTCCGGTATCTTCAGGAGGATGTCCATCTCGAGCCGCGCGAGGGTGCGGTGCAATCCCCTGAAGAAGGAGGGCGAGAGCCAGGGGTGCAGGTCGGCTAGCACGACGGCGGCAATGCCCGTCCGGCCGCCCGACAGGCTGCTCGCCGTGACGTTCAGGCGGTATCCGAGGGCCCGGGCGGCATCCCAGACCCGCTCCCGCGTGACGGAGGATATCCTCCGGTCACCCTTGAGGGCTCTGCTGACCGTCGCTTTGTCGACCCCGGCCGCGCGGGCCACGTCCTCCATCGTCGGGCGTTCCACGGCCACCCTCCTTTAGGCGCCGAAGCTGCTTCCGCCGATGAACTCCCTGATGATCGAGTTGTTCGGGATACTCTCCGACGGGATCATGGGGATGAAGCGGAGCATGGAGAGGAGCCTGCGCGCCTCGCCGTACATGGGCGAATCCTCCCCCACGGTGTGGAGCACCGGTTCGGCGTAGGGACGGAGCGCCGCCAGCTCGTAGGGCAGCGACGAGTTGAACATGGCATCCGCCCGCTTCTGATAGGGGAAGATGTACTGCATCGCCCCCTCGATGACCTTGGGCCACAGGAGCAGGGTGGACTCCGCCGAGTGCCCCCGCGTCCGCGCGTCCCGGACGAGCCTCCGGAGCAGGCGGTTGTCCGTGGTGCTGGTGCGGTTGTGCTGGTCGAAGTTCACGCCCGTGAGCGGCGAGATGAAGATGCCGTACCTCTGCGCCCGGGGGATGAAGTCCAGGATTCTCTCATTGAGGCCGTGGATGCCCTCCATGATCAGCACGTTGCCCGGCTCGAGACGGATGCTCTTTCCGGGGGATTTTTTCCCCTCGACGAAGTCGAACTGGGGCAGGACGACCTCCTCGCCGGCGACGAGCCTGTTCAGGTGGTCCCTCAGCAGATCCAGCTCCAGGGCCTCGAGGACCTCGAAGTCGAAGTTCCCCTCGGCGTCCCGCGGGGTATGCTCCCTGTCCACGAAGTAGTTGTCCATGGCCAGGGTGTGAGGCCGGATGCCGTTCACCAGAAGCTGGATCTTCAGCCGCTCGGAGAGCGTCGTCTTGCCCGATCCCGACGGGCCCGCTATGGCGACGATCTTCACGTCGGGGCGGGACACTATTTCATTCGCGACGCGGGCGAGGTTCTGGGAGTGGAAGGCCTCGGAGACGAGGATCAGTTCTCTGGCCCGACCGTCCGCTATGGTCTCGTGGAGCGCGTCCATGGTCCGGAGGTCCAGGACCTCCAGCCACCGGGCGTACTCGATGAAGACGGACGATATGTTCTTAGACGCCCTGAACGGCGGCAGCGAGGCCGGATAGCTCGTGGTCGGGAACTGCAGCACCATGCCCGGCTGGAGCAGGTGCACGTCGTAGATGGTCAGGTAGCCCGTCGACGGGGCGAGGGATGCGTAGTAGTATCCGTAGGTATCGCCGCATCGGTAGAGCTCCACTGGGTCCACCGTGGACCATCGGAAGAGGTGTGCGACCTCCTCCTGTCCCTGCGCGGTGAAGATTCGCTTCGCCTCGTCGAGGGAGACGATCTCACGGACGAAGGGGATATCCTGGGCCACGAGGTCGGCCATGGCCATCTTCACCGCCTCGATCTGTTCGGCCTCGACGGTCTCGCCGGGGAGCTCCCAATAGTACCCCTCACTGATGGAGTGATGAAGGACAACTTCCTTACCGAAGGCCTTCTGCCAGGCGAGGACGAAGAGGAAGCTCAGCGATCGCCGGTAGACCTCCATGCCCTCGAAGGACGCCGTGGTGATGAACTCGACCTTCGCCTCGCCCCGGACCGTGCAATCCAGGGAGCGAAGATTGTTGTTCACCCGCCACGCGACGACGGTCTCATCCTTTCCGGCAGGAATCGATTCGAGCAGAGCCTGTCCGGAGATCGGCTCCTCGCTGCAAAACTCGGGGCCATCCTGAATGTGCAGAACAAAACCCATGGTGTCCCGCTCCTTTCAAAAAATCCTATCCTAATAGGTCCACGTGAAATCGGGGAGCCCTTCGGCCGCCATCCTCCGCCGGACATCGTCCGATATGCTCTCCAGCGCCGCCATCGTCCGCCCCTCGCAGCGCGCCACGATCACGGGCTGGGTGTTCGATGCCCGGACCAGGCCCCAGCCCTCGGGGTACAGGATGCGCACACCGTCCACGGTGATCGCCTCGCGCTCCTCGAGGACTTTGTCCCTGAGGCGCTCCACCACCGCGAACTTCGTCGCATCGGGACAGTCCACCCGCATCTCCGCCGTGCTGAAGTACCGCGGAACGCCGGCGAAGAGCTCCGACAGGGTGCTGGTCGTATTCGAGAGGATCCGCAGGATTCGGCCGGCGGCGTAGAAGGAGTCGTCGAACCCGTAGTACTCGTCGGCGAAGAAGAAGTGCCCCGACAGCTCGCCCGCGAAGGGCGCGCCGATCTCGCGCATCTTGGCCTTGATGAGGGAGTGCCCCGACTTCCAGAACAGAGGCACGCCGCCGAGGCGAAGGATCTCGTCCACCAGGGCCTGGGAGCACTTGACCTCCACGATAGCCTCGGCCCCGGGGTACTTGGGCAGGATTTCGTTCCAGAAGAGGGTCATGAGGACGTCGCCCCAGATCATCTCGCCTCGCTCGTCCACCACGCCCAGACGATCGGCGTCCCCATCGAAGGCGATTCCGATGTCGGCATGCTCGCGGCGGACGGCCTCGGCAAGGCTCCGGAGGTTTTCGCGCTTCTGCGGGTCCGGGTGGTGGTTTGGGAAGGAGCCGTCCGGCTCGTCGTAGAGGGAGATCACGTTGCAGCCCAGCCCCTCGAGGAAGGGGCCGACCCAGGGGCCCGCCGTCCCGTTGCCGCTGTCGGCCACCACCGTGAGCTTTCGCGGGCCGAGGGCGATCTTGGAGAGGAGCATGGTCAGGTCCGTCCGCGTGACGGTCCCCCGGCGTTCGGCAGCCTGCGACTCGTCGGATGTGATCATGCGGAGGAGCTCCTGGATATCCGCCCCGTAGAGCGTTGCGCCGTCGAAGGCGAGCTTCAGGCCGTTCATGTCTTTCGGGTTGTGACTTCCCGTCACCATGACGCCCGCCCTCAGCTTCAGGTGGTAGGAGGACCAGTACAGCATGGGCGAGGTCACCATGCCGAGGAGGACGACGTCCACCCCCGCCCAGGTGAGCCCATCGACCAGGGCGCCGGTGATGCGCTCCGTGGACAGCCGGACGTCGCCGCCCACGGAGGCCTTGTCAACACCCCGCTGACGGAGCCATGTTCCGAAAGCCGCCCCTATGGCCCGCACCACAGGGTCCGTAAGATCGTCGTCGGCGACTCCCCTGATATCGTACTCACGAAAGATTGCAGGCGAAATGTGCACGAATAAAACTCCTTTCCAGCGGCTCCGCTGTCTCTCGGGTTCAAAGTACGGTATGATTGCTCCTGTGCGTTTTCATCTAATCACGGCGAGGCCGGTACGTCAACGCCCGCCCGCGAAGCCGGAGAGGTCTCATGAACGAACTGTCCATCATCGCGCCAATCGTCCTCGTCATCGCCCTGGGGTGGTTCTGCGGCACCTTCGGCCTCGTCTCGGAACGGACGTTCCGGGAGAACAACGCCCTGCTCTACTGGTTCTCCATCCCGGCGCTGCTCATCCGCCTCACCATCCAGGCGGACCTCTCGGCCCTCAGCGGGTGGAACCTCGTCATCGCCGTCTACGCCGGGTACCTGGTCATGCCCGTCATCGCGTGGCTCGCGGGCAGACTGTTCAGGGAGGAGCGCAAGCGCCTCGCCATCTCCGTGCTGATCGCCATCCGGTCCAACCAGGTCTTCATGGGCATACCGGCGGTCTCCATCGCCCTCGGCACCGCAGGGCTCGGGAATCTCTCCGTCTATCTCGCCATGAGCCTCGTGGGGTACCATCTGATCTCAATCTCCAGCTCCCAGCTCGTCCTCTCGGGGGGCATCTCCACGGGCTCCCTCTGGGACACGATGAAGAAGCTGGCGAGAAACCCCATGATGCTCGCCTCCCTGCTGGGGATCCTGCTCTCCCTCATGGGTGTCCGTTCGCTGCCGAAGGCCGTGGACATGACCCTGAAGGTCCTCGGCGACATCGGGACGGGGCTCGCCCTTCTTTCGGCGGGCGCGAAGCTGCAACTCCACTCGGTCCTCGGCCTTCTCCGAAGGACTTGGCGGGACGTGGTCATCAAACTGACGGTCCAGCCCGCCGTCGTCTGGCTGCTCTTCCTCCTGTGGCCGGTGGAACGGGGGATGGTCCAGACGGTGGTCCTGGTCAGCGCCATGCCCGTCGCCGTGAACTCCCTCGTGGTGGCCCAGGGGATGGGCATGGACGACGTCTACGCCGGCGAGGTCATCGCCGCATCCACGCTCTTCTCCGTCTTTACCGTGCCGCTCTGGCTCCGGGCGCTCGGCATATAGATCAGGAGCGCCGCCAGAGGAGGACACCCTCTTCCACCGCGGGAGTCAACGCACCGTTTCGGGCCAGCCGCGTCAGGTGGGCGGAGATGGCAGCGCTGTTCAGGACGTACTCCGACGGCGTCATGGAGAGGCCGAGCCTCTCCGCGACGGCCGCGACGATGAACTCTCTGCTCGACGGATCGGTGCAGCAGTCGAGGATCATCTCGCCTATGCGCAGCATGCCGCGCCTGTTCGTCTCGACCAGAGGACCGATGTCCTCCGTCGCCGGGGCGTGACTCGGAACGAACCAGCGGGCCTCGGTGGCCTCGAGGCGGTCGAAGGTGTCGAGGGCACCCTGCACGTCGAGGACGAACATGATGCCGTATTTTTCGATGACCTCCCCTGAGAACAGGGCATCGGCCGTGAAGAGCACGTCGTCGGGCGTCCGGACGCCGATCATGTCCAAAAAGTGCCCGGGGAGCGGGACGGCCTCCAACCCCGACTCGTCGAAGGCTCCGCTGTTCGCGATGATCAGGTCCACCTTCGACGCCTTCGCCTGAAGAAACTTGTTCCGGATCGCCTCGAAGGGGAAGGCGCTCCACAGCAACATCGGCTCGAGCGTCGGGTTCTCCATGACCGTCGCCTCCATGGCGGTGGCGGCCACGGAGCAGCCCGTCCTGCGGTGCAGGAAGGCGTTCGCCCCGCAGTGGTCGGCATTGGAGTGGGTGGTCACGATGCGCCGCAGGGTCGTCCCCTCCTCTTCGAGGTGCCGCGCGATCTTCCGCCCCGCGTCGTCGTCCAGCCCGCTGTCCACGAGCCACGCCCCGCCACCGTGGCGAAAAAGACCAACGTTCACCCGTCCGGGAAAGTACCACGTGTCACCGCCAAGATGCCGGATCTCCACAGGGGGCCCCCCTTTCCCGCCTCCATCCGCCTGCGCACACCGTTTCATCCGGGGGAGCAGGCACGGGGCAGCTTCTTTCACACAGTCCCCTCATGCGTTATAATACATGAGTTTGACAGGAGGTGACAAGATTGCCCGAGACACAGCCCCGCGCCGGCGAGCCGGCGGAACGGGACATCCCGGCCATTGAGGTTCGCAACCTCTCCAAGTCCTTCGGCCAATTGTCCGTGCTCAATGGAATCTCTCTCTCCGTCCGGGAGGGAGAGGTCGTCTCCGTCATAGGCCCCAGCGGCTCGGGAAAGAGCACCCTCGCCCGGTGCATCTGCCGCCTCGAGAAGATCGATGGCGGCGATGTCTTTCTCTACGGCCAGAAGGTCAACGACGGCGACCACTCCAACAAAGACCTCTCACGCCTCGTGGGAATGATCTTCCAGCAGTTCAACCTCTTTCCCCACCTCTCCGTCCTGGGCAACCTGACCCTCAGCCCCGTGAAGATCCTCGGCGTCCCCCGATCCCAGGCCGAAGAACAGGCCGTCGCCCTGCTTCGGAGGGTCGGCCTGGAGGAGAAACGAAACGCCTGGCCGAACGAACTGTCCGGCGGCCAGCGTCAGAGGGTCGCCATCGCCCGTGCCCTAGCCATGAACCCGCGGATCATGCTCTTCGACGAACCCACGAGCGCCCTGGATCCCGAGCTCGTCGGCGAGGTGCTCTCCGTCATCGCGGGACTCGCCGAGTCGGGCATGACCATGATGATCATCACCCACGAGATGCTCTTCGCCCGGGACGTGTCCGACAGAGTGCTCTTCATGGCCGATGGAACGATCGTGGAGCAGGGCACGCCCGACCAGATATTCTCCCACCCCGAGGTCCCGCGCACCCGTCAGTTTCTTCAGAGGACCCTCCCCCACTACGGCGGGGACGTTCCGACGGACGAACGAAAGGAGAACGAACGCCATGGGCCTTGACTTCACGGCAATCACCCCCTATGTCCACATGCTCCTCGCCGGGGCCGTCACCACCATCCAGGCCTCGCTGCTTGCCGTCACATTCGGCAGCCTCTTCGGCGTGGTCGTGGGGGCGCTCAGGGTCATGCCCGTCCGCTGGGTGCGATCTCTGGCGGCGACCTACATCTACGTCATCCGGGGGACGCCTCTCCTCATCCAGCTCTTCCTCATCTACTTCGGACTGCCCTCCCTGGGGCTGAACCTCCCCGCCTTCACCGCCGGGATCATCGGTCTGTCGATCAACTCCTCGGGGTATGTGGGCGAGATCGTGCGGGGAGGGATCGAGGCGGTGCCCAAAGGGCAGTGGGAGGCCTCCCAGGTCCTGGGGCTCTCCTACATGAGAACCCTGCGGTTCATCATCCTGCCCCAGGCCATCCGCAACATGCTTCCGGCCATCGGCAACGAGTTCGTCACCCTCATCAAGGAGTCCTCTCTGCTCTCCACCCTCGCCATAACGGAGCTCACCATGGTGGGGCAACAGGTCCGCAGCGTCACCTACGCCTCCTTCGAGACCTTCATCGTGGTGGGCGTCATCTACCTCGTCATGACGAGCGCCACAAGCGCCGCCCTTCAATACGTGGAGAAACGGTGGAAGGTGGCCTAAAAAGTTCAGGGGGGAGCCTTCAACGGCTCCCCCCAAAATTTTGCCGGCCGATCGGGCGGCTCACCGGTCGCTCCGCGGAAGCGAGACGACAGGGCTGTACCCGTCGCGCTCCCTCTCAGCCTCGAGCCCATCGAGATAGCCCCAGGAGGCCATGACGATCTCCCGTATGGACAGTTTGCGTCGCTCGCGCATCTCGTTCCAGAGCGGCGCCGGAAGGAACATCCATACCCGGAACGACGGCTCTTTCTCCGTGCCGCCGAACTCCGAGAGCATGAGATACCCCGTCTTGCTGTAGAGCACCACGGGACGGGAGGACTGGGCGTTCATCCTCTGGAGGTCGTCCAACGAGAAGGCGAGGGCCTCTATCTCCTCCATCGCCCGCCGCCCGGGCATGTCGGCGAGGGAGAACCACACCCTCGGCAGGGCCCCTCCCCGCTCGAAGACGTCCCCTGCGCTCTTGAGCCAGGTCTTGACCCGCGATACGGACTCGTAGTCGTTCCTGAACAGGGCGAAGCGGATCGCCCAGTAGGCCATTCGCTCCGTCAGGTGTCGCTCGAGTTCCAGGGCCATGACCTCTTCATCGTTCAGGAAGCAGTCGTCGGCGAAGAGCGATTCGTCCTTGAGAAGACCGCGAAGGATGAGGGCCGAGGCAAGGTGCTCGCCGGGAGGTGGCATCTGACTGCGAAGGGCCGCCCTGAGCTCGGTCACCACGTCGGCGCTCAAGGTCACCCTCTGCCCGTCGCCGAAGGAGAGCACCTTCTGTTCCCCGTCATAGAGAAAGATCTCCCGATCCTGCCCATCGCCGATTCGGCCAACGGTCCACCGTTCGTAGTTCCTCAGCGCGACGCCGCCCTGAAGGTACCGGTTGAACGGAAGCAGAAGGAGCACCTTCCGGGAAGGACAGGAGGGCATGCCATGGATTGCCATATCGTCGGGAAGTTTCGCCAGCGTCCCCTTGGACATCAGTTCATAGATCATGCGACCCACCCCTCTCCTTCTATGGTGCAGGAGAGGGTACCACGTCCCGCCGCACGCCGCAAGAGGGAAACTACGTACCGCCTCAGGTCGCCTGGATTCTCCACCGCCTGTGGAGCCAGAGCCACTGCTCGGGCGCTGCGCGAACCATCGTCTCGATGGCGCGATTAATCCGGAGGGTATTCTCCCGCAGAGCGTCGTCCTTCGCGCCCTCGGACTCCATGGGGATGGGGGGCGCCACGACGATCCTGTGCCGGAAGGGCGCGACGCGACAGGAGAAGACGGGGACGACGGGCGCGCCGGACAGGCGGGCGAAGGCCGCCGGGCCGGCGGCCGTGGAGCACATGCGCCCCATAAACGGGCCGGAGACGCCCGACGAGTCCCAGGCCTGGTCGGGCATGAGCCCGAGAAAACCGCCGTCCTTGACGAACCGGACGACCTGTTTCGCCACGGCGTCCTTCTGGAAGGTCTCCACGCCCGCCCGTCTCCTGTACCCTTCGATCAGGAGGGCGAGATTCCAGTCGTCGGGCGGGCGGGCGATGGGTCTCATGGGATAGCCGCTCTGGGCGAACCACGCCGCCATCAGCTCCCAGTTGCCCAGATGGCCCGAGATCAGGAGCGCACCGCCCCCCCGGGCATGAAGGTCGTCAAGGACATCCTTGCCCTCCACCTCGTACACCCAGGAGAGCGCCTGCTTCGGGTCCGAAAGGAGCGCGAGGTACTCCGCCACCATCCAGGACAGGTGACGGTAGCACCCGCGAAGGACCTCCCTGCGCCACTCCTCCGATGAATCGGGGTAGATGGAGCGGAGATTGTCCAGGGCGACGGCCCGGCGAGGGCGCACTATCCCGAGCCCCGCTGCAAGGCACGAGGCAACGGCCTTCGCTCGCGACCCTCGGCGGGTGAACCGCCTCAGCCCGTCGAGCAAGCGGGCGCTCCCTCTCAGCGGCGGGAGTGCGTCCTCCCAGTCGGCCTCCTGCACCCCTATCGCGCTCATTCGTCGTCGAAGAGCACCATGTGGAAGCGCTTCTTCCCCATGCGGACGAAGAGGAATCGCCCGGCGAGGATGTCTTTCTCGCTGACGGTCCGGTCCTCCTCGGCAGCCCGCATGCCGTTGACGTACAAGCCGCCGCCTTTGATGAGCCGCCTCGCCTCACTCTTCGACGCGCAGGCGCCCGATGCGGTCAGGACGTCCACGAGAGGAGCCGGGAAGGCTCGCTCGGCTGTCCCCGTCGGGACCTCGCCGGCAAGGGCGACGAGGATATCCTTCGAGAGTTCCGTCGGGTCGAAGGCGTCGCCGAAAAGGATGGCGCTCGACTTCTCAGCCGTTCTGGCGCTCTCCGCCCCATGCACCATGGCCGTGACCTCCTGCGCAAGACGTCTCTGGGCCAGGCGTCTTCCGGGCTCCTGACTGTGCTCCTCCATGAGCGCTCCGATCTCCTCCAGGGGCAGGAAGGTGTACAGCTTCAGAAGGCGCTCCACCGCGACATCCTCCGTGTTCACCCAGAACTGGTAGAACTTGTAGGGTGACGTGCGGGCGGCGTCGAGCCAGACCGCCCCGTCCTCGGTCTTGCCGAACTTCGTGCCGGCGGAGGTCAGAAGCAGAGGCTGCGTCGCGGCGAAGGCCTCTCCCCCCACATGACGCCGGATCACATCCGTACCGGACAGGAGGTTGCCCTGCTGGTCGTTGCCCCCCATCTGGAGGCGGCAGCCGTAGTTCTGGAACAGATGGAGGAAGTCGTAGGCCTGGAGCAGCACATAGGAGAACTCCGTGTAGGAGATGCTCTTCTCCGGGTCCTCCAGCCTGTGTTTCACGTACTCCCGGGAGATCATGGCGTTCACCGAGAAGTACTTTCCGAGTCCCCGGAGGACATCGATGAAGCTCAGATCCTTGAGCCAGTCGTAGTTGTTCAGCATCAGGGCGGAGTTCGATCCGCAGTCGAAGTCAAGGAAGTGGGCGAGCTGTTTCTTCACGCTCTCGGCATTGTGGAACACCTCCTCCAGCGTGAGGAGATTGCGCTCCTTGCTTTTCCCCGAGGGGTCGCCGATGAGCCCAGTGCCAACGCCGGCGAGGGCGATGGGCCGATGCCCGCATCGCTGCATCCAGGCGAGGGCCATGATCGGGATGAGATGCCCCACGTGGAGGCTGTCCGCCGTCGGGTCGAACCCCACGTACCCCGTGACCATCTCGCTTTGAAACAGGCCGCCGAGCCCCTCTTCATTGTTGCACCATTCGAGGTGCCCCCGCTCCCTGAGAACTTTCAGTGCATCGACAAACATGACCGTCCCTCCGTTTATGAAATAATTCTGCGCCCCCGCTCGGGGCGGAGTGTCCTGCTATTTCGCCGTCTCGGGAAGCGTCCAGCGAAGCTCCCCCGAGCCAATGGTCGGCATGACGAGGGAGAGTGAGCCCATGCGTCGGAGGCGCGTCCCCGTCTCGGCGAAGCCGTCCACGTTCACCCCGATGGTCTGCCCCATCTTCTCCACCGAACGGCCGGCGTTGGCAAGGCTCTCCATGGCCTGCCCCAATCGCAGCCCGTCGAGGTAGAACCACAGCAGCGCGCTGTCGTCCGCCTTCAGCGCCGGCAGGTAGGCCGACAGGGTGCCGCGCCGATCCTGCCGGAGGACGTCGCGGTCCATGAGCCCCAGAGCGACCATGTCCTCCGACGCCGCGCCCAGGATGGAGAACGGGATGGTGGTCGTGCCGCCCGCCGTGAAGCCGTCCAGGGGGTCGATCTTCGGGACGAAGGAGCTCCAGTCGTTTTTCCAGAAGGCTTCGACGACCGCCTTGCCGATCGCCCCTCTGTCTGGGAACTGGACGAGCAGCCCGGGCAGAGAGAAGAGGAGGAACTTGCTCTTCCCTCCGAGGGACGCCATCACCGGGCCTGGAAGAAAGTCCTGCATGGCGGACTGCCCCACTCCGACGACGTCCGTCAGGTCCTCCATGTCCGATGGGGTGATCCTGCGGACGGCATAGCCGGGCAGGTTGACGCCGAAGGCCGCTATGAGCGGGTCGGTGACGAAGAAGCGGTCGTTCCACGAGACGGGTCGCAGTGTGTCCAAAGCGCCGCCGGGCAGCAGTTCGGCGAGCCCTTCCGTCGTCCATTTCAGGTGTCCCGTCCTGCCGGTCTCCGTCCACGCCACGTCGATCCCGAGATTGCCCATGGTCACGGGAATTTTCTCGATGGCCGCGAGTTGGGCGAACAGCCCTCCGTCGAAGATGCGGACGTGGTTGTCCCACCCCTTCTCCAGCGACCACGCCGTGACGATGCGCCCCGGCGCGCTGGCGAGCATCGTCTTCATGGAGGCGAGCTCCTCCTGGGACGACGCCATGAGCACCATACCGCCGTCGGCCGTCACGCGGACCGGGAACAGGGGCGCCGGGCCATCCAGCACAAGGCCCTCACCCTCCGACGTTTGGACCGACAAGCCCGGGATGGTCGCCCACTCCTCCGGGATCGTCCCCTTGCCGATGGCCCGGAGCATGGTCCTCGGGCACGTGGCCGCAGCGGTCAGAGTGACGCGATTGTTCTGCCACGTCACGAGAAGGGCCGTGTCGCCGCACTGCTCGAGCAGACGGAAGAAGGGGACGAGGCGCCCGGTGAAGCGACCGGCTATGCCCCGCTCATCCACCACGTTGTTCATGAAGTACGACGAAAAGCCCGCTCCCTCTCCCTCGTAATAGACGTAGGGGGCCGATTCCTCCGGCCTCGGGATCGCCGAACCGGGCAACCGGGCCTCCGGTTGTCTCCCCGCGAAGAACAGGATCGCCATCAGAAGGGCGCCACCTATCAGAAAGGCGCCCCAAATGGTCAGGCTCTTGCGCATAGCACCATCCCCTTCAATAGAAGCTCGTCGTCGCGACCTTTTATTATATCCCGGTCAGCGCTGTTCCTGCTCGTTGGAGGCTTTCTCCACAGCCGTCTCGAGGAGCGTCTTGCTCGAGCGGAGCAGGGAGAGCAGGGATTCGTCCGCATCCTTCGGCATCGTCTCCCGGGCGTCCCGGAGCAAGACCTGGATCTCCGACAGGAGTCTTCCCGTGTCGCCCTTGCCCGCCGTTCTGCGGCGAACGGAGGACGTGCGAGGAGCCTCCGCCACGAGATCGAAGACCTGTCCGGGCTCGGGGACCACGGAGCGCATGCCCTCCACGTCGAGGGCGTCGGCAAAGGCGTCGGCCGACTCGGGCTCCCCGTGGGTGACGAGGAAGAGGGGCGACGTGGTGAAATTCTTCGCCCAGGTGATCAGGTCGTCCCGATCGCCGTGGGCTGAAAATCCGTTGATCGTATGGATCGCCGCCCTCACGAGGACCTCTTCGCCCGCGATGCGGAGCTTCTTCTCCCCCTCCACGATTCGTCGGCCCAAGGTCCCGACGGCCTGGTACCCGACGAAGACCACGTCGTTCATCGGGTTCCAGATGCCGTGTTTGAGGTGGTGAACAATCCGCCCTCCGTTCGCCATGCCGCTTCCGGCGATGACAACGGAATTTTTGACCTCGTTGATCTTCTTCGACTCGTCGGCGCTCTGCACGTACCGCAGCCCGTCGGGTGCGAAGGGGTCCTTGCCCTGGTTCAGATACCGCTGAACCTCCGAGGAGAAGAGGGATCCGTGGCGCTTGTAGATCTCCGTCGCCTTCACGCCCAGAGGCGAGTCGAAGAAGATGGGGATGTCCCCGCCCATGCCTTCCTCATCCTGGAGCAGCGCGAATTCGTAGAGGATCCGTTGGGCACGGTCCACGACGAAGCTGGGGATATATATCTTGCCGTGGTCCTCCATGGCCTTCCGGTAGACCGCCCGGAACTCCTGCCGACTCTCCTCGTTTGAGCGGTGCAGGCGATCGCCGTAGGTCGATTCGATGAGCACGTAGTCCGCCTGTGAGATGATGGCCGGATTACGCTCCATCACCGTTTTCTGAGGTCCGAGATCGCCGCTGAAGACGACCTTGACCTGTTTGCCCCCCTCGTCGAGCCACATCTCGATGATGGCGCTTCCCAGGATGTGCCCCGCGTCCCGGAACCGGACGGCGACGCCCTCGGCGACGTCGATCTTCTCGTCGTAGCTCGCCGGGGAGAGGAGTTTGAGTGCCTTGTCCACATCCTCGTCCCGATAGAGCGGGTCCGCTGGGGGCAAGCTCTTTCTTGCGTTCTTCTTCGTCCGCCACTCGGCCTCCTCCCTCATGAGCTTGGCCGAGTCGCGCCAGAGGATGTCCACAAGCTCCACCGTCGGGAGCGTCCCCCATATTCTCCCGCTGAAGCCGTTCCGGGCGAGCAGCGGGATGCGCCCCGAGTGGTCCATGTGGGCGTGGGTGAGCAGGACAGCATCGATCTCGCCGGGGGCAAAAGGGAGCAGAGTACTGTTCTTGCGGTCATCGTCCTGACCCTGGTAGATGCCAAAGTCGACGATCACCCTGCTTGAGCCGCACTCGATCAGATAGCAGGAGCCCGTTACCTCCTGGGCCGCGCCGAGCACTGTCAGTTTCATATGCACCCATTCTCCTTTCCTTCAGCAGGGAGCGGAAGCTCCACTATCCTACGCCGACTCCGCATCCTTCGGGGGCAACGTGCACCGCACGGATGTCCCCTCGCCCAGTTTCGAGAAAATTTCCAGACGGCCGCCGGCGAGCATCATCCGCTCCAGCATGTTGGCGAGGCCCCGGTGGCCGGCCACCCGGAGGCTCTCGTAATCCAGATGGGGGTCGAATCCCGCCCCGTTGTCCCGGAATTCGAAGACGACGGAGCGATCCTCTTTCAAAACGATCTCCCCGTGGATGGCGGTCGCCTTTCCATGCCGCACGGCGTTTGAGACGCCCTCCTGGAAGATGCGGAAGAAGGCGAGGATCTCATCGTTCGTCAGATCCAGGTTGTCGTCCACATCCATGGTGATCGTGATGCTGTAATGGCGCGCAAGCCGATCGGCGAGCTCCGTCATGGCCTGGCTGAGGCCCAGGTCGATCCATGGGGGCGAGAGGTCGTCACACATCTCGCGCAGGTCGCGGACTACCACGTGCGCCGTCTCCTCGGCAAGAGCCAGGTGTTTGACCCGGTCCGCCGTATCCATCCGGGAGAGGCGAACCTGCTGGATCATGGCCGTGACGTTCTGGATCGTCCCGTCGTGGAGCTCCCTCGCGATGCGGGACTTCTCCCCCTCCTGGGCGCGCACGATGTCGCTGACGTACCTGTTCTGGAGCGACGTGCGTTCTACGGCCGTACGAGCCAGCTTGTACAGTACCTCGCGCAGGCTGCCGATCTCCAGGGCGGCCCGCGGGTCCGAGGGCCTGGGCAGATCCTTGCCCCAGTGGAGCGTATCGATCTCCCCCACGAGGCCTCGGATAGGCATCAGAAACCACTTCCAGAGGGCGAGAAGGGCGATCAGGATGCTGATGGCCATGAAGGCCACGAGTATGGCCCACACCCGTCCTATCCTCGCCAGCGGGCCGAGGAGATTCTCCCAGGCCACGGCGGCGACCACGAGACGCTCTCCTCCGCTCACGGGGTAGACGGCCACGGTGTAGAGGCTGCCCTGCTTATCCTTGATCTCCACCGCGCGCCCCAGAGGGATGCCCGATTGCCATATCTCCGCCAGCTTGTCCACCCCCGGCGACGAGAAGAGGATGCGCCCCTGGGAGTTGATCACCGCCACCCACCCCGGGACCGACGGTCCCCAGGTGAAGATGCGGAAGTTCCGGACCTCGATGGAGGGGTAGTCCCTGCCCCACCGTCTCGACTCCACGTCCACCAGCCGGGACGCCACGTTGTCCGCCATCTCCTGGACGTAAGAGCGGGCCACGGCCTTCATAGCCCGCTCATGCTGCATGAGCGACACGCCGGAGACGAAGAGGACAGCGAAGGCCGGCAGCAGGATGGCGAGGGAGATGATGGTGAGGAGGTGCCGCCTCATTCAATCAGTTCCTCAAGGGTCACCACGCCGTACTTCAGGGCGAGAAGAAGCGCTTCGGTCTTATTCTTCGAGCCCAGCTTGTCGTAGATGGAGGCCAGATGGGTCTGGACCGTCCGCTCGCTGATGAAGAGCTGTTTGGCCACCTCTTTGCTCGAAAACCCCTTCGAGGCGAGGATGAGGACCTCCCGTTCCCGGGCCGAAAGGGCCTCGGGGGCGTACTCCTTGTCCCCCACCGAGGAGGCCACCTCGGAATCGAGGTAAAAACCGCCCCGGGCCACTGTGCCGATCGCCCGGCTGATCTCCTCGGGCGTCGCGGTTTTCAGGATGAACCCTCTGGCCCCCGCCCTGAGGGAGGCGAGCACGTACTGCTGGGCGTCGTAGGAGGTCAGCATGATGACCGCCACGGGCAGAGAGGACTCCTTCACCCGCCGGGCGACGGACACGCCGTCCTCACCGGGCATCCGGATATCGAGCAGCGCCACGTCGGGCTTCTTCTCCTCGATGAGCTTCCAGGCCGATTCCCCGTCCACCGCCTCTCCGACCAACTCCACGGAGCTTTCCTGGGCAAGATAGGCCGAGATGCCCGCCCTCGTCAGGGGGTGGTCATCGGCCAGAACGACGCGAATTGGCATTGCACCCATCTCCTTTCCGTACCTCGACGATAAGGCTCTTCGTCCGCTCCCGGTATGGTATCAGCGGAACGGCACAGGGCGCATCGGCAAAGATGCCGAACCGCCCCTCCTCCCGTCACGCTCCGAGCCCGATGGCGCCCTCCACCCGCCGCAGCGCCAG
>CALCQG010000060.1 GCA_937897575.1 uncultured Synergistales bacterium
GACACGATATCAGGAAATCGATATGTCAACGAAAGCGGGGCAAATTCAAATTCAAATTCACCTCGTACCGTTTGCGTTCGTCCCCGGACAGCCGCACCTCGTATTCCGTGGACAGGAGCTCCGGCATCCTCAGGTGGTCGGTGGACCTCATCGAGATCGTGATGTCGGATATCTTCCGGTAGATGGCGTCCTCAGCACCGGGCAGCGGCTTGTAGGAGTAGACGGTCGAGCCTTTCCTCTTGTCCGGCACGAAGTAGTCCAGCCGATACTGGCCGATGAACCGTCCGAGCCGTACCCCCTGGTCGAGGAGCCTGAACTCCGCCCACAGGTCCATGAGCCCGTTGGAGGAAGGGGTCCCGGTGAGGCCGACGATCCTTTTCACCGTGGTGCGGACCTTCATGAGTGCCTTGAACCGCTTGGACCTGTGGTTCTTGAAGGACGAGAGCTCGTCGACGACCACCATGTCGTAATCGAACGGGGCGCCGGAGCCCTCGATCAGCCAGACGAGGTTCTCCCGGTTGACGATCGTGACGTCCGCGCCTTGAAGGAGGGCCGCTTTCCGCTCCCTTGCGGTCCCGACCGCGACGGCGTAGGTGATGCCGGACAGGTGCTCCCATTTCCGGATCTCCGCGGGCCAGGTGTCCCTCGCCACGCGAAGCGGCGCGACCACCAGGACGCGGTGGACCAGGAAGCTGTCGAACAGAAGATCGGAGACGGCCGTCAGGCTGATCACCGTCTTGCCAAGACCCATGTCCAGAAGGACCGCGGCGACCGGATGCGTCTCGATGTAGTCGATGGCGTATCTCTGGTAGTCATGGGGTTCGAAGTTCATCCAGCATCCCTCCGATCTGCTTTACGTCATCAATCACATAGACCCGGTATCCCAGCTTCCGAAGGAGCCGGTGACGCGACAGCTGAAGCGGTCTCGGACTTTGCCCGGGTGCCTTCAGCTCCGCGAACGCCATATGCCCGTCAGGCAACAGGATGAGGCGGTCGGGCATGCCCGCGAATCCCGGTGAGACGAGCTTCGGAGCGATCCCGCCCGCGCTTTTTACCGTCACGACGAGTTTTCGTTCTATGTCCTTTTCGTTCATGCGTTCCTCCTCGAAAAATCCGAGGTGTGCAGGTCTCGATGGTCTATTCCTAAAACCCCTATATAGATGTTTGATTCTTCTCTATAGGGACTTTTGTATATAGACCTTCTCGACCTGCACACATGGGGATTCAGCCCAGAAAATCCTGACCTGACTTGAGCCTCAGACCATAAACAAGAATCCCGTTTCTGGTCTTCCTGCGCCTGAACCCGGCCTTCTCAAGGTTCCCGTAGAAATCCGTCGTGCTCCGGGCATACTCCCCGGTCTGAAAGCAGACCGCATGGTACTGCTGGTAGAGATCACCGGATTTCTCCGTGTATGACGGATCCACGTCGCAGTGCTCGTCGATGAACTGGCCGAGCCAGTCATTGTCCTCACGGTATTTGTCGAAGGCGTCCCTGACCGCCTTCGGCTCCGGTATCTTGAACCCCTTGGAGATGGCGATCCCGGCCCCTTCGATGATCCATGAGAGGATCGCCGGGCCCGCCTGCTCGAAAAGGTAGTCGGAGTAGTTCTTGATGTCGGATTTCCCGGTGATCTTCGCATTGAACGGGATCACGATGAGCCGCCTCCAGGTGCCGTCGTCGTTCGCGGACACCTTCGGCAGGTAGTTCGTATAAAGGACGAGCGTGTGCGAGGGGTCGAAGTGGAACGGGTCCTTGTATTTCTTCTCCGCCTCGATCGGATCGACGCTGCACAGCTGCTTCACCATGCCGGTGTTGAGCCGCTGGCCTTCCTCAAGCTCGGATGCGATGATGAGGCGCTTGCCCTTGAGCTCCGCCATTTCCGGTTTGACGTTCCGCTTGCAGTTCATGGTGAGCGCCTCGGCGGAGATCTTGCCGGAGTAGTTTCCGAGGACCCTGGCGATGGTGTTCCAGAAGGTGGACTTGCCGTTCGCGCCGCCTCCGTAGGCGATGATCATCTGCTCCGCGTAGACGCGTCCGACCGCAGCCATGCCGACGATCTGCTGCACGTAGCCGATGAGCTCCCGGTCGCCGCAGAAGAACAGGTCAAGGTTCTGAAGCCACAGATCCGTTCCCTTGTCGCCGGGAGAGCAGGCCGTGATCTTCGTGATGAGATCGTCCGGATCATGCGGATGACTGCCCATGAGACCCTTCGTCAGATCGTAGGTGCCGTCCGGCGTGTTGAGGAGCTCCGGATCGTAGTCGAGTTCGGACACGTCAAGCGCCAGCATCGGCTTCGCGGCGTTCTGCGCGTTGACGATGTTCTTGTAGTTCCGGTACTTCATGACGAACTTCTTGTAGGTGTCCGCGCCAAGCAGCGCATGGAGAAGCCCCATCTTGTTTTCCGGAACGGCGTTCACGAGCGCCTTGCCTCTTGCCTTGACGTCGGATTCCGGTACGCCGAGGGCGATGAGGTTCTCCTCCGCGATGCGGATCGCCTCCGTCGCATCAAGAAGCTGGTCGTCCATGAAGCTCTCGACGACGCCCAGCGATTTCTGCTTGTCCTCGTACCAGCGGTCCCCGCCGAAGGCGATGAAGTCCGTGGCGCTCGTGAAGCGGAGCCGGTCCCGGCACTCCTTGGAGATGACCTTGGCCTCTCCGATGTCGGAGTAGTCCTCCGGCTTCAGGAAGCCGGTACCGAACGTGTCCTCGTACTCGTCTGGCGGAACGTATCCGTCGCTTCCCTCCACCTTGCTTTTGAAGAACTTCAGGGCGCTCCGCCAGATGGTCCTGAGCTCCTTTGCCGGAAGCGGCGGATCGCATTTCCCGGCTCGCTCCAGATACGCCTCGTAGGCTTTGTCCGTGTCGCCGAAGCGCTTCAGCACGCGGCCAGCGAAATGGGACATCGTGTTGTTGCGGCTTCCCTCCGGGATCGACCCGCCGGTGTAGGCAGGCGCATCCGGTGCTTCCCCGTCCGGCGCATCCGGCAGGATCCGGTCGATCGTGAGCGTGCCTTCATGCCAGAACACGTCCTCCGGTTTCACCTTCGCGCCATACAGGAATCGTGCGGCGTCGAGCGCCTTTGAGTCGAAGAACGGGAACTTCTGCATGCCGGATTTCTTGAGCGCGGCGAAGGCGTCGGCGTCCGTGCAGACCGTGATCGGCGCGACCAGATGGAAACGGGGACGGGGCGAGTAGCTGTCTTTCCGGAGCATGTTGTGGCGGCTCGGGGAGGCGGCGAACGCCACGTCCGCAAGAGCGCCTCCGGCCAGCTTCTTCGGCGTCACCCAGTCATCCGGGTTTTCCGAGAAATCATTGTCGCAGTCCCAGACGATGGCGTCGGCGGAGATGAAGTTGTCGTTCGACCGGTAGCTGTTCCTGTATGCCGCGGTCACGTGGTCGCGTGCGACGGCGGCGGCGAAATCCTCCGGGGTGTTGATGATCGCTTCATGCGGGTAGAGGCAGTTGGCCTCGTTTCCCGTGCAGTCCGCGGTGTATAACGTGAATCTCATGCTCAGTCGTACACCTCCTTCGATTCGTCCTCGAGCACCCTCACGATGAACCTGAGCGCCCGGATCATGGTCTCCAGCTCGCAGTCACCGCCGAGGACGACCTCGAATCCCGTCGCGTCCCCGTAGCGGTCGCGGAGAACATGGACGTCCATGTCCGTGCAGGCCGCATCCGAGATCCGGAAATAGGTCCTTCCGCCGTGCCCGCTGTCGCCGCCCTTGTAGCCGGTGGTCCCGGCCTCGACATCGAGGATGTTGGCGCTGACGACCTCGCGCCCGTAGGTTGTGATTTCCGTCCCGTCATCCAGCACCTTGCTGTGTTCGTTTATTTCGTACATGCTCAAACCTCCTGGCAGTCTTCCGTGAAATGGCGCAGATGGTAGCCTTTCCATCTGGCGCGTTTGATTTCCGTTTCCATCCCCGGGGAGATCCTGTCCCCGAACACCCAGACCTCCGCGCATTTGCTCATCAGGGCGTTCCCGAAAAAGAGTCCGAGTGAGCGTTCCGTCTCATCGTCGTCGTCAAGGAACTGGGGAAACAGAAGATGCGGAGCAAGCGGGATGTATCCCTGCTCCGTAGCGAAACGGCAGAAACGTCTGGCGGCCTCGACGTTCCTCTCCACGTCCCCGGCATATGGGGAGCAGATGTAGACGATCGGCCGGAATGCCTTGAGTGATCTCCGCTCCTCGGCCTCGATGTTTCTGAGAGCCTCGTAGCATGTAGGGTCCGGATAGCCTTCGCTGTTCTTGTAATCCATGTGCCTTACCTCCTTCCCGAGGCGCTTTTTCGCCTCTGCTTCCCACTGGAGAAGGAGCGACGTTTTGAGCGGGAGAACCCGCCTCCGTTTTCAGGAGGCGGGCCGAGAAGGGGTCATCGTTCGATGAGTGGCAGGTTGCCGTCAGCCTTCATCCGTTCATAGATGAAGAGCCTTCCGGCCTGCGTCCAGTAGGTATGGACCGCGGTATGGATCTCACCGTCGCTTCCGGTGAAGGTCGTGGTCTTCGTGGAGGTGTAGCCCTTGTCGGCGTACTGCTGGTAGAGAAGCCAGATGCCGCTCGGCTGCCTGAACTGGATGCCTTTCTCATGAAGCCACTTGTTCATCCGTTTCGCGCTCCAGCCGTAATCCTTGGCGATGACGGAGATCGCGACGAGATCCTTGCAGTTCAGGACCACGTCGTAATAGCTGGCCTTCGGCGTCATCTCGGCGATCTGCTGCGTCTGGACGGCGACCGTGTTCTCCATCTGCTGCCTTTTCTCGCGTTCCGCCTTGAGTTCCTGCAGGGCGGCGATGGCGATGTCCGGGTTGGCCAGGATGTCATCGATGGCGTAAAGGCCATGCCTTCGGATGGACGGCAGGACCTCCGAGGTCACCCAACGCTTGAAACGCCTCGCCGTGGGCAGCTTGCTGCCGAGGATCAGGGAGTACAGGCCGGACTCGTTGATGACGATGGTTTCCTTCATCTGGTTTCCGTCGTGAACCATCAGCTTCTGCCGGTCGTCCTCGTCTACGTGCCGGTTGATATCTCGACTACCGTTCTGGTACTCGAGGATGTCGGCGACGTCCTTGCCGACGAACCACGGGTCACCGTCGATCGTGATGGTGCGTACGGTTCCGAACTCCGCGTTTGTGAATGTTGTCATTTCGTTTGCCATGAGGTTGTCCTTTCCGGGCGGGCGGAAGGTTTTCTGTCTGGTGCTCGCCCTTTCACCTCCCACTGGGGAAAGGCAGCCGTTTTGAGCGAAAAAACGCCTCCGCTTATTTCTGCGGAGGCGTGGGATGCATGTGGACAAGGCTGTTTCAATCTTTCTTATAGAACGGCGTGGTATAGCCGTCCGCGCGAAGGACAAGCCCCGGTGTCCACGGTGGGGTCCTGCCCATCTGCTCGCAGATCGCATCAAGGGAGACTTTTAGGTCTGCTTCGATGATCAGCTCGTCATGGACGTGCATGACGATCCGGCAGCAGCGGAGCGTCTTCATGGCAAAGCACAGGATGTCGCGGGATGTGGCCTGCACGATGTTCTCCACGAATTTCGGACCGTAGGAGTCGAGGCGTACCCATTTCTTGGAAGCGCCGATGCCCTCGTAGGTGATGCATTCGCCGCCGAACCGGTTCGTCCCGATCCTCGGCTTCACATACGCGAGTTTTCTGCCGGAGGGCAGCCGGATGAACAGCATGCCGGAGCGGCAGTCGAATGTCAGGCCGTAGATGGTGGATGGGGCGTGGTATCGGACGGCGTTCATGACGGCCCTGTCCACATCCCACCAGAACCGGACGATGCGGGGGTTCGTCTGCCGCCACGCGTCGACCAAGGGAGGAAGCTCGTCCTCGGAGAGCCCCATCTCGAGCGCGCCCATCGCCTTGAGCGCCCCGACCGACCCGCCGTAGCCGAGCGCGAGCTCTGCGATCTTGCCTTTCTGCCGCAGGTGCCCGTTCACCCCGTGCTTCACGACCGGCACATGGAACATCTGGGAAGCCGACGCGCAGTAGATGTCGCCACCGTCCTCGAACACCTTCTGCCGCCACTTCTCACCGGCGTACCATGCGATCACCCTTGCCTCGATGGCGGAGAAGTCGGCGACGTAGAAAAGCATGCCGTCCTTCGGGATGAAGGCAGTCCGGATGAGCTGCGAGAGCGTGTCCGGGACATCCTCGTAGAGCATCTTGACGGCCTCGAAGTCCCCGGACTTCACCAGTGCGCGGGCGGAGGAGAGATCCTCCAGATGGTTCTGCGGGAGGTTCTGCAGCTGGATCAGGCGTCCGGCCCAGCGGCCCGTGCGGTTCGCACCATAGAAGGCGAACATCCCACGCGCCCTTACGTCCTCGCAGATGGCCCGCTGCATGGTCTGATATTTCCTGACGGATGATCTGGCAAGCTGCTGGCGAAGCTCAAGAGCCTCCCTGAGTCTTGGCGGAACGGAATCGATAAGCTTTGCGACCTCTTTTTTCCCGAGGCTTCCGACCTCGACCCCTTGCAGCGCAAGCCACTGCTTCATCTGCTGCACGCTGTTCGGATTGTCGAGGGAGGTCAGGTCCTTCATCGCGGCAGTGAGCTCCGACCGTGACCGGGAATCCATCTCGATGGCTTTCTCCACAAGATCCATGTCAAGTCGGACGCCGCGGTCGTTGATCTCCTGATCGATGTGGTATTCGTCCCACACGGAGTCCGGCACCGGGAATTTGGACAGTCGCTGCTTGATCCCCATTTCCGTTTCGACGTCCCGGATGTTGTATCGCTTGAACGCTTCCCACTTGTCCGGGGCGTGGCGGGGAAGGTTCCTGGTCCTGCCACCGTTCGATTTCGTCGGCGTGCAGGGGACGCAGAAGTATTTGATGAGGTCCTTGCCCTCCGTGAGCTTCTGCTTCTCCAGCCCGAGGACCGTGCCGACGCCTTCCAATGAGCGAGGCAGCCCCATCGTGGAAGCCCAGACCATGGAGCAGCGCCAGCTTTCCGGGTTCAGGAAACGGGCGCGTTCCGTGGACAGGGGATGGCCGTCGTGGAACGGGTCGAGGCTCAGGCCCTTGTCGCGCAGGTACCGGGACAGGCAGACACGTTCGAAGTTCGCGTTGTACGCCCACTTGACGACCTCGTCACTGACAAGGGCGTCGATGAGGTCCGGCGGGAGCGTTTCCCCCTGCGCGAGATCGATCGTCCCGGCCTCGCCGTTGTCGACGGAATATCCGAAGAGCAGGATCTCGAAGGCAGGAGATTCGGCGTACTTATACACGCCGCATTTGCCGAGCTCGACGTCACTATAGGTTTCAATATCTATGCTCAGTGTTTTCACTATTTGCCTCCAACCAGACAGGCGGCGGGGATCGCTCCCCACCGCCTGCCGTGTGCTTATTCCAGGTTGAGTCCCTTCATCCGCGCATCGTGGTATTCCTTGTCACGCCGTGCCTTCTCAAGCTCGAGCTTTTTCTTCTCGGCTTCCCACTTCGCATTCTCCATGTCGCGTCTGCGGTCATCGACCGTGTCGATGACCGAGCGGACGATCCAGAAAGCGGCGAGAAGGATATACAGAGACAGGGTCAGGGCGCAGAGAACATATGTCCAGGCCATGGCGGCCTCCTTAGTCCAGGAAATCCTCGTCATCGTCGGTCGCGAAGTCGGACTCGGCGCTTGCCTTTCCTCCGAGCGGCTCGCCGTCACGGATCTTCTGCAGGTTGTTGAGCCCGCAGGCGATGCCCCTGTTGCCGGAGCTGTTGAACGCGTAGAAGGTGATGCTGGCGCGTCCGTAAACGCCGCTGTACACCTCCGAGCGGGTGAGGATCGG
The DNA here is from genome assembly GCA_937897575.1 of uncultured Synergistales bacterium. GTDB lineage: Bacteria > Synergistota > Synergistia > Synergistales > Aminobacteriaceae > CALCQG01. The sequence continues at coordinate 7,784 of CALCQG010000060.1, forward strand.
ATTCAGGTCAGCATCCACGATGCCCGGAGCGGTGGTGGCGTTCGCATTGACGAAGTAAGCGTTCCTGTAGGCATCGTCGTCCGGACGCTCCACATCGCCGTCGCGCAGGGGCGTCTTGATCGCCGACAGGGCGGGCACGCTCTTTCCGTTCCCGCGCAGCTTGGCCTCGCCCTCCTTGTAGGCCGCCTCGATGGCCGCCTTGATCTTGGTGAGCGTCGCGGTGTCGGACTTCGGGATGATCAGGCTGACGCTGTACTTCGGGGTTCCGCCGTTGATCGACTTCGGCTCCCACACGTTTGCATAGCTCCAGCGGGTGTTCGGTCCAGTGATGACCTTCATGGGGTTGGCGATTCGTTTACTCATGGTGTTTTTCCTCCTTGAAATCGTTTTTTGCTGTGTTCATGGCCGGGCGCTTGTCGCTGTCCGGCACGAGGGTGGGTTTGCCCTGCGGCTTCTCGATGTATGCCGACAGGAGTCCGTCGAAACGGGATTTGCCGAGGAGTTTCTGCATGGCGGTGATGCCGAGGAGCTTCCTCTCGTACGGGTCGTACCCGGCGTCGGTGACCGCCTTGGCGACGGACGTCTCGTCGGTGTACCTGCGGACGGATCGTCCCTCGACCAGTTTGAAGCCATGCCATTCCTTCCCGGAGAGCGCCTGCCGGAGCGCGTACTCCTTGACGTCGGACGCCCAGGAGACCAGACCGTCCACCTTGGAGAGGATGACCTCGATCTCCGCGTCGGACAGCTCCGGCGGAAGCCTGAAGTCATGCTGCGCGAGCTTCAGGTTCTCCTCCGCCCGGGCGCGGCAGATGCTCTTCGCCTTGCAGAACCGGCACCAGTCGCCGCAGGAGAATTCCCCCTTGCCGACCCATGCGAGATCCGCGGCGGGCTTCAGGACATCCGTGGCCCAGGCGAGAAGACCCGTCTTCGGGATCCGCCACTCGCTGACGTTTGAACGTCTCGGCTGGTAGATGTGCAGGGCGACGTCCCCGATGTCGTAGATGTCGTCGAAAAGCTCCAAGGCACCGAGCGCGTAGCATTTGAGCTGCGGGTTGTCCTCGGCCGACACCTCGATGCCGGTCCCGTACTTGAGATCGATGATGTGTAGCGTTCCGTCCGCGATGACGAGTGCGTCGGCGGTGCCGAAGCCCTGTTTCACCCAGCGGGAGAAATCCACGCGCTGCTCGACCATGACGGCCGGGTCCGCGCAGGCTTCCTTCGCGGCCTGCACCTGCTCGAGCACGTAGCTCGTGTATCCGTCGGTCGCCTCGTCCATCTCCTCGTCATAGAAGTCGAGGCTCTCGGGCGGGTCGTCGGTCGGCTGGCCGAGCGCCTTGCGGAGCTTGTACTCTGCGAGTGCGTGTGCGCAGGTGCCCTCGAGGGCGTAGTCGCTTCCCTTGTCCGCGAAGCCCTCGCCGAGCCTGACGGACGGCGGGCAGTGGATCCACCGGTCTGAGCCGGACGCTGAAAGGACCGCATGCTGTCTTTCAGAATTCATTGAGTCCCTCCGCGTCATACAGCAGGGCCTCGTAGTCCTTCGGGTCGACGGCCGACAGTTTGCTCGCCCCGTACTTGTGGAGCAGCTCGCGCACCTGATCCGTGTATCCGGCGCGGGACTTGTCTGCAAGCACGGCGCGGACATCGGCCAGCGACAGCTTCGGTTTCTCCTGCTGGTCGGCAGCGGTCTCTGCGTTCTGCCGCTTATCGTCTCCGGCGGACTGCCGGGCGAGCCGGTCGGCTGCCGCATTAATGGCAGCGGCCGCCTCCCTGAGCTCTTTGATGGTCTGATCCATCTCGGACGCTGTTGGCATTTGTTTTTCCTCCTTCCTCGGATTTGCTGTTGGCGGCAAGGATCGCCAGGTTCCTTGCCAGTCTTGCGGAGACGCGGCTGATGGCGTGCAGGAGTCGGATCTCCTCGTTCGCCGTGTCCGCCGGTGCGCCCCCGCTGTCCGTGTAGCTGCGGTACATGTTGTTCACCTCGCTTTCCGGGCTCTTGTCTTGCCCTTCACCTTCCACTGGAGAAGGGCCCGCGGTTTGAGCGGAGGAAAGGAAAAAACTGCCACTGTCCTGAAATCGGGACAGCGGCAGATGGATAATGGGATCAGGAGTTGCGGTAAGGCCGGAACTCGTCGCGGAGCCTCTTCATGCGATCCGAGAAGGTCTTCTGCGGCCGACCGATGGCTTCGGCGATCTTCCGGTCGGAAAGATTCGGGTTCTCGCTCCAAAGCTCGAGGATCTTGTCCGCGTCAGGATCAAGCTCATGCAGACGAGCAGTGAGCCGTTCCAGAAGGTCCCGGTCGGATATGATCTCTTCGGGAGTCGGGTTTTCGTCCGGCACATAATCGCCGCGCGTCCCCTCGCCGTCGGGCAACGGGTCATCGAGGGAGACCTCGTTGCGCGTGTGGAACTCGCAGTCAACGCAGTTGCCGTCGCACAGCCACCACTTGCCGCGCGGGCAGAAGCAACGCCCCGAGTACTGCTCGCGCTTGCGCAGATTCGTGCGCCACCTGTCGAATTCCCGGTACTGGTCCTCCGGCACCTCATACCAGGTGCGGGTGGTCTTGTCATAGATCCGTTGACTCTGATTGCCGTTGTTTTTCATGTGCGATACCTCCGTTCGCTTCTCCCGAACCGGAGGCACCGCGTAAAAAAGGAGCGTGGCCAGCCATCCAGAACGGGAAATCTGTTCTGAAAGGCCAGCCACGCTCGTAAGCTGGTTGTTGTTCAGTTATTGCCGCCAGGGCGGTTCGAGCCACCTCTGTGCACCGGGGTGAACGGCCATGACGGCGGGCGGTTTATTGACATGCCCGGGTCGCAGAGAATCAGTCGTCGTTGATCATCAGCTCGAGGTCACTGAAGACCTCCTCGTAACATGCAGGGCTGAGGTCATCGAAGCAGGTGGCGTCATACCTTGCGAACACCGCCTTGGCCACGGCCGCCCCATAGATGGAGCAGACCTCGTCCGCGCTGCTCTCGATGTTGATGTGCCACATTTCCTTGTCGTCGCGGGTCATTTCCTCACCTCCGTCGTTCTTTGCCTGTTTTTGTCGATTAGTTCCTATTGACGTCTCAGTGACGCGCATATCGTTGATTTACTCACGCAAAACCCGTATAATGTGGTCAGGAGTCTGTTTTTCGTTGTCTTCGGGGCCCTTCCGATCAACTGCTCACATTGTCGGGGAGGCATCAGGTACCGGGAAACAGGAGAAAAGACGCAAATCAGGTACCGCAGGTACAAAATCAGGTACCAGCCAGGTACCGGGGAGGTGAGCACCATCAGAAGCAACGAGTTTCTCAACAAGCTGTACGGGTATCTGCCTAATCAGAGGAACCAGGGAACCTACGCCATACTGTTCTTCAACGCTGCAGGGAGCCACCATTTCGAGATGCCCGCTTCGTATGTTGAGCGGACGAATAAGGCACTGGAGGCCGAAAGGCGGTATGTCAAGGATCGGCCGTTGACCAATGAGATAAAGAACAGCTTTCCGAATCCGATTGATGCTGGTGGGCTCGCCGCGTTCATCAGCGGGAGACTCGAGGACAGCATGCTCGCGGCATGCATGGCCGATTTCGGGATTCCCTCCGGAGTCGAGCAGGATAAGGACAAGTTCTGCAGAGCGCTTGCCGTACAGTTCAGCCTGTTTGTGACATCACAGAATGATGACGTGGACAATGCCGTCTGGGAGATATATCAGACACTTCTCGAGGGGCAGCCGATTTCCGCTGATGACATCAGCGGCCCAAGATACGCAGGTGATGACGTCTATGTCGAATTCGGAAGCAAGCAGCATATGGCGGACTGCTATGAGATCGTTCACCACGAGTGGAAGCTGCAGAACAGCGGCAGGGTTCCATGGCATAACCGCAAGCTGGTGCTGGTGAACCAGCAGGACATACACCCGCGGCCCATTGAGGCGAAGATTTCGGTCCCAGATACAGGTCCGGGAGGATTTACAAAAATAGCCACGGACATAGATGCCCGCGGCTTCGAAGGTGACTTTGAATGCAAGTGGGAGATGCAGGACGCCAATGGCGAGAACTGCTTCCCGAACAAAAGGTGGGATTTCAACATAAGAATCCATGTGGCGTTCAACGCGATGGCAGGAGGAGACGAACGTGGATAAGAACGTAGAGAAATGGTCGACGATGAAGGACGTGCAGGAATACCTCGGCGTGGGACGCGAGAGCATCATGCAGTGGATCAGCAAACGGAACATGCCCGCGTATAAGGTCGGGCGATTATGGAAATTCAAGCTCAGCGAAGTCGATGACTGGATTCGTTCCGGCGGCGCGGCAGAAAGCAATGAGGAGAAGGACAGCTGATTGGCCACAGTGTTGGTAATCCAGTCGGTAATACACGATAGATAGAAAAGGAATGCCGCCGCTGATAATCGACGGCGCGGAGGAAAAAGCAATGGACAATCAGGAATACAATTCGATAGTCAGCTTCATTTGGGGAATCGCTGACGATTGCCTTCGGGATGTTTATGTAAGAGGAAAATATCGTGACGTCATCCTTCCGATGACAGTCATTCGCCGGCTCGACGTAATGCTCGAGGAGACAAAACCGGCCGTGCTGGAAATGAAGAAACAACTGGATGCAGCGAAGATCGACAACCAGTGGCCAGCCCTCTGCAACGTAGCGGGACAGGCATTCTGCAACGCGTCCCCGTTTCTGCTGAAGGATCTCACCAGCCGTGGAAAGAAGCAGACACTGGAAGCCGACTTCAAGGCGTACCTCGACGGATTCTCGCCGAACGTCCAGGAGATCCTCGACAAGTTCAAGTTCCGCGACCAGATCAGGACAATGGTGGACGCAGACATCCTCGGGTCGGTCATCGACAAGTTCACCTCTGCGGACATCAACCTCAGTCCCAACCCTGTCTACAAAGACGCAGAGAAGAAAATCATCAAGCTGCCGGGACTCGACAACCACGGAATGGGAACGATCTTCGAGGAACTCATCCGCAGATTCAACGAAGAGAACAACGAGGAGGCCGGTGAGCACTGGACCCCACGTGATGTTGTCGAGCTCATGGCGGACCTGGCGTTCTACCCCGTCGAGGATCAGATCAAGGATGCTACGTACTCCTGCTATGACGGAGCTTGCGGCACAGGCGGAATGCTCACCGTGGCACAGTCACGGCTCATGACACTTGCTGCCCGTCGAGGAAAGAATGTCTCAATCCATCTGTTCGGACAGGAAATCAACCCGGAGACGTATGCCATCTGCAAGGCAGATATGCTTTTGAAGGGCGATGGCGAGGAAGCCGAGCACATTTTTTACGGATCGACACTGTCGCTGGACGGCAACCCATCGCGCCAGTTCGACTTCATGCTCTCCAATCCGCCCTACGGGAAAAGCTGGAAAACGGATGCCGACAAACTGGGCGGCAAGAGTGAGATCCTCGACACCAGATTCAACGCATACCTTGCAGACGGCGAAGAGCTCAAGATGATCCCGCGCATGAGCGACGGGCAGCTCCTCTTCCTTCTGAACAACGTGTCAAAGATGAAAACCGACACGGAACTCGGCAGCAGGATTATAGAAGTACATAACGGATCATCCTTGTTCACCGGTGACGCCGGAAGCGGCGAGAGCAATGCCCGCCGATACCTGATTGAGCGTGACCTTGTAGAGGCAATCATCGCCCTGCCCGACAACATGTTCTACAACACCGGCATCGGCACGTACATTTGGGTTCTTTCCAACAAGAAAGAGGATCGCCGCAAAGGCAAGACCCAGCTCATCGACGCGACGAACATGAAGTCTCCGCTGCGCAAGAACATGGGCAACAAGAATTGCGAGTTCACGCCGGAGATCCGTAAGGAAATAGTCCGCATCTTCCTCGACATGGAGGAAAGCGACGTCAGCATGATCTTTGACAACAGCGAGTTCGGATACTGGAACGTGACCGTCGAGAGGCCGTTGCGTCTTCGTGTATTCCCCGAAAGACCGATCCCAGATGATGCATTCAAGAAACAGGCCGAACTCGATACCGTGCGTGACGCAGTGGCGAATGTTCCTGCCGGAACACCGCTTGATGACTGGGACGCCTTCGCCAAGGCAACGAAACTCAAAAAGACGCAGCTCAAGAAGATCCGGCCATACATCACCGAGACCGACCCCGATGCAAAAGAAGTCGAAGGAGAATCCGATCCGAATCTGCGCGACACGGAGAACATCCCGTTCAACTACGACGGCGGCATCGATGCCTTCATCGAGAAGGAAGTAAAGCCATACGCACCCGATGCTTATGTCGACGAGAGCAAGACAAAGATCGGATACGAGATCAGCTTCACAAAGTACTTCTATAAGCCGGTGGAACTCCGTGACATGAGAGACATTCTCGCATCGCTTGCCGAACTTGAGAAGGAGTCTGACGGCGTGATGGATGAGATCGTGGAGGGGCTGGAGTAATGATTAAGTACGAAAACTATAGTCGTTGCCCTCAAATCTTTAATGAGGTATTACCTTCGCATTGGACAATAACTCCGATGTATGGTCTAGCGAAGGAAAAGAAAATATCTGATTGCGCAGACTTAGAACTGCTATCGGTTTATTTGGATCTCGGGGTTATTCCTTTTTCTCAAAAAGCCGAGAAAAGAACTAATGTTACAAGCACGGATTTATCGAAATATCAACGTGTTGATCCAGGTGACTTTGTTCTCAATAATCAGCAAGCATGGAGAGGCTCTGTCGGAGTGTCTCGCTACACAGGGATTGTAAGTCCAGCATACATTGTCCTTGAAATGGATGACCGCAATAATAGCGAGTTTATGAACTATATGTTGCGTTCACACACGATGGTTGATCAGTATGTAATCAACTCAAAAAGTGTTGGATCAATTCAGCGGAACATTCATTGGATTAGTCTGAAAAGGACGTATGTTCCCGTTCCTCCCCGTGTCGAGCAGGATCAGATTGTGCGGTTCCTTGACTGGAAGGTCTCCGAAATCAACAAGCTGATCGGAATCCGCCGGAAGGAAATACAGGAACTAAGGAGCTTTAAAAATGCTGTCGTGAGTCAGCTCGTGACAAGAGGGATGGATAGTCATGCAGAGATGAAATACAGCGGGGTTAACTGGCTGGGTGACATTCCAAAGAGATGGAAAGTTGTTAAACTGCGTCAGATTTTACATTCTGTAAGCGAAAAGAATCATCCCGAATTACCTCTGCTTTCAGTCGTTCGGGAGAAAGGCGTCATCATTAGAGATGTTGATGATACTGAGTCAAACCATAATTACATCCCTGATGATTTAAGCAATTATAAGGTTGTTAGAAAAAATCAATTTGCAATGAACAAAATGAAGGCTTGGCAGGGCTCTTACGGTGTTTCTCCATATACGGGCATAGTAAGCCCGGCGTATTTCATTTTCGATATTGACTTTAAAAACCTTGAATATTTTCATTATGCAATTCGCAGCAAGGTATATGTCAATTTCTTTGCTCAGGCATCTGATGGAATTCGAGTTGGGCAATGGGATTTACAAATGGATAAAATGAAAGAAATTCCGTTTATAGTTCCATCAGAACAGGAACAAGAAGAAATCGTCGAGACAATCAAGACACTCCAAAAAAAGTGCGAATCACGAATGGATGATTTGCACAAAGAAATAGATGTCCTTGTTGAACTCAAAAACAAAATCATTTCCGACGTTGTCACTGGCAAAATCGATGTCCGCAATGTAACTGTACCGGAGTATGAGCATGTGGACGACATTGCCGAGGACGATTCAGAAGATGTCAAAGAAGAGACCGATGGAGAGGAGGAGTAGCCATGGTCTTTACAGACAGAACTGAGAAAGGCTTCGAGACCCTTATCGTGAACTGGCTTGTAGAACAGAACGGCTATGAGCAGGGCACGAATGATGACTACAGCAAGGAGTATGCGATAGACGAAATTCGTCTTTTCCGCTTCTTGAATGACACTCAGCCGAAGGAAATGGAGAAGCTGGGGGTTAATAGCAGCAACCAGAAGAAAAGGCAGTTTCTCAACCGCCTCTCCAGGGAAATTACCACGCGTGGCATCATCGATGTGCTGCGCAATGGTGTGAAAGCATACCCGGCTAACCTCATCATGTTCTATTTCACGCCAACCGAGAACAATGAGGAGTCCGGGGAGATGTTCAAGAAGAACATTTTCAGTGTGACACGGCAGCTGAGATATTCTACGGACGCGACAAAGCTCGCGCTCGACCTGTGCCTGTTCATCAACGGCTTGCCGGTCATCACAATAGAGCTCAAGAACCACTTCACCGGACAGACAACGGCGGACGCTGTCGAACAGTATAAGGAAGACCGCAGCCCGCATGACACACTGTTCTCGTTCAAGCGCTGCATGGTGCATTTCGCTGTAGATGACCAGACCGTTATGTTCTGCACGAAGCTTGCCGGAAAGGATAGTTGGTTCCTGCCGTTCAACAAAGGCCATAACGATGGTGCGGGCAATCCTCCGAATCCGAATGGCATCATGACGGATTACCTATGGCATGACATCCTGACCAAATGGAAGCTTTCCAGAATCATCGAAAACTACGCGCAGGTCATTACTGACGAAGATCCGGACACGCATAAGAAGACCGTGAAACAGATCTGGCCACGCTATCATCAGCTCGACTGTGTAGAGAAACTGCTCGCTGACGTGAAACAGAATGGCGTCGGCAAGAGATACCTTATCCAGCACAGCGCAGGTTCCGGAAAGTCGAACTCCATCGCATGGCTGGCGCATCAGCTGATCGGGTTGGAGCAAGATGGGCATCCGATGATCGATTCCGTTATCGTGGTGACCGACCGTAGGATCCTCGACAAGCAGATCCGCGATACCATCAGGCAGTTCATGCAGGTGAAGAACACCGTTGTATGGGCTAAGGATTCCGGGGATCTGAAAAAGGCCATCCAGGATGGCAAACGGATCATCATAACTACGGTCGAGAAGTTCCCGTACATCTCTCAGGAGATCGGCCAGGAACACATCAGCAATCATTTTGCCATCATTATTGACGAGGCGCACTCGGGCCAGAGCGGGCGAAACTCGGCGAACATGAATCTCGCGCTTTCCGGCATGGCTTCCGACAACGAAATGGATAACGAAGACAAGATCAACGCCATCGTCGAAGGCCGGAAACTCGTGAGGACCGCGAGCTATTTCGCATTCACAGCCACGCCGAAGAACAAGACCGAGGAGGTTTTCGGTACACCGTATGAGGAAGACGGCGTCATCAAGCATAGGCCGTTCCACGTCTATACGATGAAGCAGGCGATTCAGGAAGGCTTCATCCTTGACGTGCTGAGGAACTACACGACCATCGACAGCTGGTACAAGATCGCCAAAAAAGTCGAGGATGACCCGATGTTCGATAAGAAGCGCGCCCAGAAGAAGCTGCGCTCATTCGTCGAGGGCAATCCTGACGTCATCGCCAAGAAGGCCGCCATGATGGTGGACCACTTCCACGAGCAGATCATCGCCAAGAAAAAGCTGAACGGCAAGTCGCGCGCCATGGCCGTGACTGCTAGCATCCCGCGCTGCATCGAGACCTACTATGCCATCAACAAGTGCCTTGCCGAACGGCATAGCCCCTATAAGGCAATTATCGCTTTCTCCGGCGAGTGCAAGTACAACGGGCAGGATCCGGCTCTCACCTCCGCCGAGATGAATGGTTTCCCGGACGCTAAGATACCAAAGGAGTTCAAGAAGGATCCTTACAGGCTGCTTGTCGTTGCGGACATGTTCCAGACCGGATTCGACGAGCCGCTTCTGCAGACCATGTATGTGGACAAGCCGCTCTACGATATTGCGGCGGTACAGACATTGTCCAGATTGAACAGGGCCTGCCCGGGCAAGGATGAGGTCTACGTGCTGGACTTCGCCAACAAGACCTCGACGATCGAGGAAGCGTTCTCGAAGTTCTACCGGACGACGATTCTGTCTGGAGAGACTGACCCGAACAAGCTTTATGACCTGATAACCATCATGGAAGAATACCAGGTCTATGACAATGATGACGTGGAGCATGTGGTCGATCTGTTCCTGGGTGGCGCTGAAAGGGACCGTCTTGATCCGATGCTTGACCCGTGCGTCGTCACTTTCAACGAGCTGGAGATGGATGACCAGATCAAGTTCAAGAGCGCGGCGAAGTCATTCGTGCGGACCTATGGCTTCCTTGGCTCAATCCTTCCTTACGGAAACGTGGAATGGGAGAAGCTGTCCATTTTCCTGAACCTGCTGATCCCGAAGCTCCCGTCACCCCGCGAGGACGATCTGTCTGAGGGAATCCTGTCAGCTATCGACCTCGACAGCTATCGAAATGAGGCGCAGGAGGCAGTGGCTATCAAGCTTGAAGACGAGGACGCGGAGATCGCGCCCGTCCCGGCTGGGAAAGCAGGTCATGTCGTCGAGCCGGAGATGGATCCGCTGTCGCATATCATCTCGGAATTCAATGACATGTTCGGCAACATCCAGTGGAATGACGCAGACAATGTGCAAAAGCAGATCCTGCGGATACCGGCAATGGTGTCGCGTGATGAGAAGTACCAGAACGCCATGCGTAATTCGGATGAGCAGGAGGCAAGAACCGAAAGCGAACGTGCCTTGCAGAAGGTCATCTTCGCCATCATGTCAGACAACATGGAGCTGTTCAAGCAATTCCAGGACAATCCTTCATTCAAGAAGTGGCTGACCAACATGGTGTTCAACCTGACGTACAACAAGGAAGGAAAGCCGTACGAGGTTCCGGACGATGCCACGCAGGCAAGCAAAGGCAAGGTGGCCGAATATCAGCGCTTCCGGCAGACCGGGTATTCGGACGACATGGTCGCCGAAGACAAGAGTACCTATGGAGAGAAGAATGATTCGGTGAATTGAAGTTAGCTGAAGAAGACAGGAGGCGAATGGCGTGGAGTTATCGAAGACTGTAAAGGACAAAACATTCGATGATTACTTTACCGAGGTGAAGCATTCCGAGACCATCACAGGGATGCTTCGCCCCGGTTCTCTGCGCCTATTCTGCCTTAACGTCAGGAACGGAAAGATCAGATCATCCGACCTTGAGAAATTCGCCATGCTCAACATCGGGCGCTACGTTTTCTCACGGGCAAAGCAGGAGAACTTCCGTAGTGCAGGAAACCTGGATTCCGTGACGCAGCAGGCGCTTCGGGTTATGAGAAAGAGCGCGAAAGCGCGGAATATAGCCGCTGGCGAGACGCTTGGCGAAATTATGGTTTACGCCGTCATGGAAGAAAAACTGAACGCGCACAAGCTCCTGAGCAAGATCGAACTCGGTACCGATGCCGCCCAGTATGCGAGCGAAGCGGACGGAATCCATTTCCTATGCAAAGATGGTGGGAACGTGCTGTCGGATCAGATGGTTTTCGGCGCTTCCAGCGTCACCGGTGATGTCAAGGACGCCATCGACATCGCATTCGAGAAAATATCTCGCATCGCGAATCATGAAGACAGCGAGCTGCTCCTTATCGAAAAAACGGCACTGGACCGTTTTTACGAAGAAGACGATCTGAAACTGTTGACCAGCTACGTTATCCCAGAGGAGCACAAGAACGCCTCATATGGGACATCGTTCGGCGTGTTCCTCGGATACTCGCTCGGCCTGATCCCCGACGGCTACGACGATGACCAGTTCAGGGAACGCATGCACCTGAAAATGATCCGGGATATCAAAGCCCACGAGGACTACATCGCCGGAAAGATCAGGGAGGCTGGGCTGCAGAACCACTCGTTCTATTTCTTCACCCTGCCGCTCAATCAAGCCGAAACGGAAAGCAACGAGATCATGCAGCATGTCATGGAAGGAGATGTCGACCTATGAACACTGGTAAAAGAACACTAGGGTCGGCCATCTTCGCCGAGATCGAAAACAATGATTATCTCGGGAAGCTGTATGCGCGACTCCTCAAAGGCTACGGGATGCATGCCTTCAGCATAGATCAAGACCGGCAAGGCGCGCTGTTTACAGACAAGGAGAAAGCGGACATCCTTCGGTTCGCGGACATTCTCTCAAAATCTAATGATCTGGAGAAAGCCGATAGCCATAAGATCTGGGCGCAGGAAATAGCCATATTGATGAACGAGCTTTACCCGGATGACGCCCTTGTGAAAGCATACGCAGGTAACGTGTTCTCGAGCGTCGGGAATCACAAGGGCCTTGAATTGGTCAACAAGACGTATTCAGAGCCGAATGCGCTGGAGGAGATCTTCGCACAATTCCGCAGCGACTACCTTGCCATTCCTGCGGAGCCCGGCGAGCATTTCTTCGGAGAGCAGAAGAACGCCTACGACCATCTGACAGACGAATGCTTCAGCTACTCCGCTCCAACCTCGATGGGGAAATCCTTCATCATGCGGATGTTCATCAAGGACGAAATCATGAATGGCGCTCAGAAGAACTATGCGCTGATCGTTCCAACCAAGGCACTGATAAACGAAGTGCGTACCAAGGTCATCGACGACCTCGGTGGCGAAAAGAACACGGAGAGGATCAACTATCTCGCCCGCTGCAATTACAGCGTTGTGACCGCAGCCAGCGACATTGCTCTGGAGGATGAGAGCCAGAACTTCATCCTCGTCATGACCCCGGAGCGGCTTCTGTATCTGCTGATAGCGAGACCTCACTTCGACCTGGACTACCTGTTCATCGACGAAGCGCACAAGCTTTCCGGAATAAACAGCCGAGCACCCTTCTATTACAAGGTGGTTGACAAGCTGGTTCACCGCCAGAAGAAACCACACTTCATTTTTGCGTCACCGAATATTCCCAATCCGCAGGTCTATCTGCGCTTGATGCTGAATGTGGAGGGCGGTGACGAAGAAGCCCTTACTATAACTTATTCGCCGGTCGTGCAGATCAAGTTCCTTGTTGATCTGCAGACAGGGCGAATTGAGGTTTATAACGAGCACGCGCCTGAGGAGCAGTGCAGGATACTGTTGGCGAATATCAACGGGAACGGCATCGAGGTGAATGACTTCCTGCTGGCAATCGAGACACAGAACCAGAGACTGCCGAAGGAAAGGCGCAAACAGAGCATCGTCTACTACAACGGGCGTAACAAGGCCGTAAATGCGGCGCATGCCTTCTTTGAACTGGTGAAGCCTAACGGACCGAGAAATGACCCACTTCTCGAATCCTTGGCAAAGGATATCCAGGACGAAGTCCATCAATGGTATTACTTGGCTGAAATGGTGCGCTATGGCATCGCCTACCACATCGGTTATCTTCCGGCATCCATACGGGCGCGGATCGAGGAGCTGTTCAAATCCGGAAACATCACGGTGATGTTCTGCACAAGCACTTTGCTTGAGGGCGTCAACCTGCCCGCTGACAACCTGTTCATCATGGAAAACAAGATATTCTCAAAAGAGATGAACACCATAGATTTCCGTAACCTTATTGGGCGCGTGGGCAGAATCAGCTTCAACCTCTATGGGAATGTGTACTTTGTGGCGGAACGCGACAGCAAGGTCACAACAGGCGACTATGTGAGGATGCTTGGGCAGACGATTCCTGAGCAGTCGCTTTCCATTGCCACAGATCCGGATGTGCTCAAGAAGGTTGAAAAGCAGTACGTCGCTGACATTCTCAAAAGCGGAAAATCAGAAATCCCGAAACGAGTTAACGAAAAGGGAATATCTCGCCAAAGCGAGGAATCCTATGAGATGATGCGCCGATTCGCAACAATCCTTCAAGGCGACATCGTCCACGACCGGGACACGCTGGTACGCCGGGAATTCAGCGACTTCCTGACACCTGCCGACGAGGAGCACATCCGGGAAACCTTCAAGGATGCCGAAGTGAAGCCGGATGACGACATCAATACGTCGGTCGATCAGACAAGAAATCTGATAGCAGCGATCCGGAGAGAACAGAATCCGCTGCGTTATCCTGAGCTTGTCAATGGGAAAACCTCTTATCCTGATGTGGTCAGGTTCCTCGATGAACTTGCAGAAGTATTCAACTGGGAGGAGTATGAGGCCAGCTCGCTTGGAAAGCCATCACTCCGCAGCTGGTATGCCGTAGTCCTCTGCCAGTGGATGGATGGCGGCGGGCTGAAATACATCATGGACAGGGCTCTTGACTATCATAAGAAGAATCCCTATCCGTTCTGGATCAACAAGTATGGACAACTGGGCACATATAACCCGAAATCACAGGAGCATCACAATATTGTGTTCGCTGATACGCTCGAGGTCATCGAGAACATCATCCTCTACAGTATCTCGAACTACTTCCTGCGGTTTTCCAATGAGTATCGGAAGATCAAGGGTGACGAAGCACTCAACCGGAACAACTGGTACGAATACGTGGAATTCGGAACAACGAATCCGTTGACGATCTTGCTGCAGCGGAGCGGCTTCTCGCGAGAAGCGGCACGCTACATAAAGGAGCGTCGCGGCGAGTTCGTTATCCGGGATGGGAGCACTGGGCAATTGAGACTGAGTCCAGCACTCGCCCAGTGCAGCAATACCGATGTGCGTAACGAGATTGTGTACATCAGGCAGAATTCTCCGGAGATTTTTGAGACCGGCAATTTTGACGAGGGACAAACGCAATGAAGAAGATCGATAAGACAGACACGCTCAAGACGATTCTGAGCGGGCGCAAGTACACGGTGGATTATTTCCAGCGGGAATATCGGTGGGGCCAGAAGCAGATCGAGCAGATGATCGCCGACTTCCAGAGCACCTTCGAGGAGTATTACGATCCGGAGGATCATGACACGACCGAGGAAGTCATGGGATATGGCTTCTATTACATGGGGTGCATCATCTGCACGGGAGGTTCGGTCAAGAAGATCATTGACGGGCAGCAGCGGCTGACGTCGCTGACACTGCTTTTGATCTACCTCAACAACCTGCAGAAGGAGACAATCGAAAACGCTGACGAACGGGTCCCGCTCGACGACATGATTTATTCGAACGCGTTCGGCAAGAAGAGCTTCAGCATCGATGTGAAGGACCGCGGCCCGTGCATGCAGGCATTGCTGCAGGGCGACGAGACTTGTGCGCCGGAGAACGAGAGCGCCCAGAACATGCTCGACCGGTACGAGGACATCGAGGACCTGTTCCCCGACGAGCTCAAGGGAGAGGCGCTTCTGTACTTCATCTACTGGCTTATCGAGAAGGTGCTCCTTCTGGAGATCGACACTCCTTCGGACGACGAGGCGCACACGATATTCCTCACCATGAATGACCGCGGTCTGAGTCTGAACAGCGCGGAGATGATGAAGGCATACATCATCCAGCAGGTGGCAGAGCAGGACCGGATCGCGGTCAACCGCCAGTGGCAGGACAACATCAACCGCATCAAGAACGCCTCCTCCTATGACACGAGCGGCATGGTAAACACGCAGGACGTGGAGTTCATCTCCGCCTGGCTGCGTGCTAAGTACGCCAGCACCATGCGTGACACCAAGCGCGGTGCCAGAGACGAAGACTATGAACTCCTCGGCGACAAGTTCCACACATGGGTCCGCAACAACGCCCGGTCGGCGATGAATCTCGTAAAGCCGAAGGACTACAAGGATTTCGTACTTACCGAGATGACGCGCGTGACCGACATCTATCTGCGGATGAAGGAATATGGCGGCAAGCTCACCGAAGGTTATGAAGAGGTCTTATACAATGCGAACCGGGATCTGACCTACCAGACCATGCTCGCCATCGCTGCCATCAGGAACGACGACCCCGAGGACGTCATCAAGCGGAAGATCCAGATGACCGCCAAGTTCGTGGACGACTTCGCAACCATCCGGATCATGAACTTCAAGAAGGTCAACTGGAACACAAACAAATACCTGCTGTTCCGCATGATGCTTGATATCCGGAACGAGGACTGCAAGACGATGGGGATGGTCTACGTACGCACCCTGCGGCGCATGGACGTGACCGTCGAGGGCGTCACCCGGTTCAGCCTGAACCAGTTCTCCGGACGGTACATGCTTCACATCCTCGCTCGGTTCACCTCCTACGTGAACGTGCAGATGGGGAATCCGTCGCACTTCGAGGAATACGTCGACCGCAAGCGCCAGGGCAACACCTACGATATCGAGCACATCCTGCCCGACAAGTACGAGGACTACAAGGACAGCTTCGCGGACTACGACGACTTCGAAACTACCAGAAACCAGATCGGGAACCTGATTCTGCTCACGCGTGACAAGAACAGAAGCTACCAGGCGATGAAGTACACGGAGAAGGTCCAGAAATACGCCGGGGACAACATACTCGCGCAGGCTTTGAACGGCACCGCGTACACGAACAACCCGAAGTTCCTCGAAGTGGCGGACGAATACGGTTTCAAGGCCATTACCGATTTCGGCAAGCAGAGCATCGCCGACCGGGCGGAGATCTACCTGCGCATGGCCAGTGACATCTGGAATCCGGACGCCATCAAGCAGATCGCGGGCAGCTGGACCGATGACGAGGAGAAGGGGTTCTTCAAGAACGAGAAAGGCCGTGAATTCACTGTCGGCTACGCTGACCGCAGCTGGCCGGACGCGCTGAAGTACGGATTCCTGTCCGCGAATCTTGGCGGAAGCGGGAAGTCGATCTACAACGTACAGGTCGGTGACACCATCTACTGCCACATCGCCGGGAACGGCTTCGTCGGCATTGGCGAATGCACGTCGACCGCCGTGCCGATGAAGAACTTCACCGTGATGGTCAATGGCACGCCGACCCCTGTGGCTGACGCTTCATGGGAATCCGAGGAAGCCAAGCGGAATCTCGATCCCAACAAGGAGGTGTTCATCGGGGTCGCGTGGAAGAGTTACGTGACCGATGTCAACGATGCCTACTGGGAGAAAGGAATGAAGACCGTTCCTCTCGTGGCCTATATGCTCAACGACAAGATGACGCACCAGAAGGTCAGAGAACACTTCGGCTATACCGAAGCCGACGACTGAACCTTCGAACGATAGCCATACATTTTAACGATTACAGAACGGGGGTGTCGCTTTTGACTACAGCTGCTGCAAACCTATACCAGCACAGGGCCGCAAGTGCGCCCTTTTCTGCTGGTTCGAAACTGAAGAAAGCCCAGAAATCAAGCCGTTTCAGGACCAGAAACACATATGGGGTTGGTATCAAAGATAGAGTCTTAATAGAGGCTGCAAGCGCCACCGGCAACGTGATCATCCAAAAGGATGACATCTTGATGCCGTACTGAGGAATGACGAGAAAAAAGAAGTAGATGAGCAAAAGCGAAGGCACGCCGCGAAAGAATTCGATGACG
>CALCQG010000061.1 GCA_937897575.1 uncultured Synergistales bacterium
AAAAAAAGGCCATAGCCACCCCGTCGGGTACGGCGTTCGATATCCTGGAGAGCCGGCGGGAGGACGAACAGTCCGTCCTCATCCCGCCCGACCTCGCCACCTGCGACGACTGCCTCGCCGAGATGACCGACCCATCGGACCGGCGATACCGATACCCCTTCATCAACTGCACGAACTGCGGGCCCAGGTACACGATCATCCGGGCGCTGCCATACGACCGGCCCAAGACGACCATGGCGCCCTTCCCCATGTGTCCGGCGTGCCGAAAGGAGTACGAGGACCATGCCGACCGGCGTTTCCACGCCCAGCCGAACGCCTGTTTCGACTGCGGACCGTCGCTGTGGCTCACCGATCCGGCGGGGCAGGCGACGGCGCGAGGGCAGGGGGCCGTCGAACGGTGTTCCCGACTCCTCGACGAGGGGAAAATCGTGGCCGTCAAGGGGATCGGCGGCTTCCACATCGCCTGCTCCCCCTTCCGGGAGGACGTGGTCGCGACGCTTCGCCGGCGAAAACGCCGGCCGGACAAGCCCTTCGCCGTCATGGTGCCCTCCCTCGGCGAGGCGGAGCGGCTGGTCCATCTGCCGGCCGTGGCGCGAAAACTCCTGAGCTCCCCGCAGAGGCCCGTGGTGCTCTGCTGCGAAAGAAGCCCGAGCCCCATCGCCCGGGGGATCGCCCCGGGACAGCGAAGCCTCGGGATCATGCTCCCCTATTCGCCGATCCACCACCTGCTCCTCGCCGGGACGTCCGCCCTCGTGATGACGAGCGCGAACTTCTCCGACGCTCCCATCGTCTCGGGAAACGACGAGGCCCTGGATTCCCTGAGGGAGATCGTGGACTTCATCCTCTTCTCCGACCGCGACATCCACATGCCCATCGACGACTCAGTCGCCGTTCCCTTCGGCAGGACCTTCTTCCTCACCCGGCGGGCACGGGGGTACACACCCATCCCCATGGCCGTGAAGGGCGACGTGCCCGTACTGTTCGGCGCAGGGGCGGAGATGAAGGGGTCCTTCTGCATCGCCCGGGGGAACCTCCTCTTCCCGGGGCAGTACCTCGGCGACATGAAGCAGCGGGGGACGGCGGTGTACTACAACCGGGCGATCGACCACTTTCTCTCCCTCTACAACCTCAGGCCCGAGTACCTCGTGCACGACATGCACCCCCAGTTCATCCCCACGGCCCTGGCGATGAAAAAACTCGCCGGGACGTACAGGGAGACTCTGGCCGTCCAGCATCACCACGCCCATTTTGCCGCCTGCCTCCTCGAAAACGGGCACGACGGGCAGGCCATCGGCGTCCTGTTCGACGGGACGGGCTACGGGCCCGACGGGACGATCTGGGGCGGCGAATTTTTCGTGGGGGATGCATCGGGGTACCGCCGCCTCGGCCATCTGTTCCCGTCCCGCCTTCCCGGGGGAGACGCCTCGGTCCGGGAGCCCTGGCGGTATGCTCTCGCCCTGTTGAGCGAGGCCTTCGGCGAGGAGGCCTCGGCCCTGGGACTTTCCCTCTGGCCCGAGGAGGCGGAGCGGATTCACCAGATCCTGTCCCTCCTCCCCTCCTCGCCCGTGACGACATCCTGCGGCCGTCTCTTCGACGGAGCGGCGGCCCTGCTCGGCATCGGCGCGACGGTCTCCTACGACGGGCAGGCCGCCATGGAGCTGGAGGGCGTCGCATGGGGACAGCTCGAAGCGCCCTTCCTCGTAGAGGAACGCGATGCCGTGCTCCTGCTCGACTGGCGCCCCGCCGTACGGTGGCTTCTTGAGGAGCGGCAACGGCTGTCCGTTGCCGAGCTGGCGGGCGGCATCCACCGCGGGCTCGCCCGGGGGGTCCTCGAGGTCTGCCGGAGGATCAGAGAGCGGACGGGGCTAGAGACGGTGGCCCTCTCGGGCGGCGTTTGGCAGAACAGAAGGCTGCTGGCCGAGACGGTCCTCAGGCTCCGAAGGGACGGGTTCACGCCGCTTCTCCATCGGCTCGTCCCGCCGAACGACGAGTGTGTCTCCGTCGGGCAGGTGGCCGTCGGCGCGTCCCGCTGGCGACGATAAAACGGGACGGGTCGTTACGACCCGTCCCGCGAAAAGATTCGGCGTCGCACCGTACGACGCTTTTTCGCCCTTATGAAGACCGCTCTGCGGAGTCTTCCGCGAACCGGGAGAAGACCTCGTCCACCCATCGGACGTAGTAGGTCGGGTCGAAGAGACGGGCGATATCCTCCCCGGAGAGGCGGGACGAGATCCGGACGTCCGCCTGGAGCAGCTCCGAGAAGGGGATTTTTTCTCTCCAGCACTTCATGGCGTTCTCCTGAACGACGGAGTACGCCTCCTCCCGGGAGAGCCCGAAGTGCGTCACGAGCTCGAGAAGCACCCTCTGACTGTAGACGAGCCCCTGCGTCCGTTCGAGGTTCTCCAGCATTTGCGAGGGGTCGACGACCATACGCTCCACGATCCCCGTCATCTTCTCCAGCATGTAGCAGATCAGATGGAAGGCGTCGGGCCAGATCACCCGTTCCGCCGAGGAGTGGCTGATGTCCCGTTCGTGCCAGAGGGCGATGTTCTCCATGGCCGTCAGGGCATAGCCCCGAAGGAGGCGGCTCATGCCCGATATCCGCTCGCACAGAATGGGGTTGCGCTTGTGGGGCATGGCGCTCGAGCCCTTCTGTCGCGATCCGAAGGGTTCCAGGGCCTCCATGACCTCCGTCCTCTGGAGGTGCCGTATCTCCGTGGCGAAGCGGTCGAGTCCGCTTCCGAGGAGGGCGAGGGCGTTCATCAGATTGCTGTGCCGGTCCCTCTGGAGGATCTGCGTCGAAACCTTGGCCGCCGTGAGCCCCAGCAGCTCGCACACCCTCCGCTCGATGGAGGGGTCGCAGAAGGCGTAGGTCCCCACGGCGCCCGAGATCTTGCCGTAGGCGGTCTGCCTGAGGGCCAGAGCGAGGCGCTCCCTGTCGCGCTGCAGCTCGTAGTGCCAGTTGAGGAGCTTCAATCCGAAGGTCATGGGCTCCCCGTGGATGCCGTGGGTCCGTCCGACGCAGGGCGTGTATTTGAAC
Organism: uncultured Synergistales bacterium; assembly: GCA_937897575.1. Classification (GTDB taxonomy): domain Bacteria; phylum Synergistota; class Synergistia; order Synergistales; family Aminobacteriaceae; genus CALCQG01. The sequence goes on from CALCQG010000061.1 coordinate 3,041, forward strand.
TCCTCCGCCCGCTTCATGACGGCCTCCATGAGCACGGAGACCTTTCTGTCCACGATCTCGAGGGAGCGCTTCAGGGAGAGGGACGAGGCCGTATCGATCACGTCGCTGCTCGTCAGCCCGAGGTGCACATACCGCCCGTTCTCCCCGATCTTCTCCGCCACGGAGGAGACGAAGGCGATGACGTCGTGCTGGACGTCCCGTTCGATCTCGTTGATCCTGTCCACGTCGAAGCCCGCCTTCTCGAGGATGTCCTCGAAGGCCTTCTCGGGGATGACGCCCTTCTCCATCCACGCCCTGCATACGGCGAGCTCCACCTCGAGCCACGCGCCAAACCGGTTCTCCTCGTCCCAGATGGCCGACATCTCGGCCGTCTGATATCGTTCGATCATCGTCCCGTCCTCCTTGTTGTGCCCGTCTCGCAAAGCCACCGTTCCCGCACGACGGAGAGAAAGGGGTCGTACTGCCCCGTCGCGAAGTCGGGAAACGTGTAGTCAAAGGGCTCCCATCTCTTGAACCGGTACCGCATGGTCACCTCGCCGTAGATGCCCCTTCCCAGGTAGATCCTGTGGGCATGATCCTTCGTGGAGGCGAGGACGAGCCTGGCGCCGTTCACGTACCCCGGGTCGATGTTCACCGCTCTCGGCGTCCGGCTCTCCCCTTCGATGACGCAGCTCGTCCTCTTCCAGTCCACGAGGCCGCCAGCGTCGCGAAGCCCCGTGAAGGAGAGGAAACGGCGATAGAGGACGGGCGCTATGTCCGCGTAGTAGTCCGTGAGGGTGAAGGGGAAGACGTCGCTGATCGCCTCGACGGCCCCCCATGAGCGGGAGAGGGCCTCCGCGGTCCACAGCCATCGCTCCTTGTCGGGGTACAGGACGCCTGCAATCAGTTTTACGGGGCAAAGGTGGGGGACGTCCGTTCCTCTGTCCCCCGCCGCCTCATCGAAGCGCGCTTCGCCGGGTGCCATGGCGTCACGCCTTCGAAGGGTCATCGGCCTCGAGAAGCGCCCGGATGAACTCGCCGGCCTCGAAGGGGCGGAGGTCCTCCGCGCCCTCGCCGAGGCCGACGTATCGGACGGGGATCTTCAGAGAGTCCGCTATGGCGAGCAGAATGCCCCCCTTGGCCGTGTTGTCGTACTTCGACAGCACGATCCCGCTCAGAGGGAAGACGCCGTTGAACGTCTCGGCCTGAGCCAATCCGTTCTGTCCCATGACCGCGTCGAGCACGAGGAGGACCTCCAGCCGGGCGTCGCCCCGCTCCCGCTCCAGGACACGATACATCTTTCCGAGCTCCTCCATGAGGTTATGTTTCGAGTGGAGACGCCCCGCGGTATCGATGACCAGGGCCTCGGCTCCCGATGCCCTGGCTGCCTGGAGGGCGTCGTAGACCACTGCTGCGGCGTCGCTGCCCTGCTGTTGGGCGACGACCCGGACCCCGGCCCGATCGCCCCAGACTTGGAGCTGGTCTATGGCGGCGGCCCGAAAGGTGTCGGCCGCCGCGAGCAGGACGTCGTACCCGTCCTTCGTCCATTGGAAGGCGAGCTTCCCCGCCGTGGTGGTCTTGCCGCTCCCATTGACGCCGACGAAGACGAGGACGGTCAGCTCTCCTTTTTTCAGGGTGACCGGCTCCCCCATCAGGGGGATGGCCGACAGCTGGGACACCATCATCTCCTCGAACAGAGGAAGAAGCTGTTCGGGCGAGGAGAGCCCCTTCGCTCCAGCCTCCTTCTTAAGGGCGTCCACGTAACGAAGGGAGAGGTCGACGCCCACGTCGCCCCCGATCAGGAGCTCCTCGAGGCGGTCCCAGAAGGCGGCGTCCGTCGTCTTGCCGGAGAAGAGGGCCGAAAGGCCGCCGCTCCAGCGTTGTCGGACGCCATGAAGTCCCTCGCGAAGTCTGCGAAAAAACACTGCCCTCACCTCCCGTCGGGCTCGTGGTGCTCTCCGCCCGAAGGGGCCGCCTCTCTCGTCTCTTTCCGGTGAGGACGGCGACGCCTCGAACCGGAGGACCGCTTCTGTCCGCCCTTCTTTTCGTCGTCGGCGCGCTTCACGGGCTCTCCGGTCTGCTGTTCTGCGGCATCGGGGGCGGACTGCGCCGCTTGGGCCGGGTTTTTCCGAGGTTGGCTCTTCTTTCTCCGCTTCTTCTTTTTCGCCGGCATCTCCGACGGCTGCGATTCAGCAGCGCCGCCCTCCTGAGGCGGTGCCGAGGCCTCTTTCCTGCCCGATGGCTGTGCCCCCTTCACGTCCCGGGAGAGCGCGCTCTGAGCCCGTCCCTGTCCGTCGCTCCGCCTCCTCCTCTGGGGCCAGGAGCCGTCGGGCGAATTTTTCTGGGCCTGGGGCGAGGCGTCCTCCTCCCAGGGTTTGCCCTCCAGGACGGTCTCCTTGAAGCGGGGGAAGTCCTCGATCTTCACGAGGACGGACTTTCCTCCCGGGCAGCGGACTCGGACCGCTTCGGCGGAGAGGTCCATCCCGTCGAGGATATAGGTGCCGTCGGGCGAGCGGATCTTCGATCCGGGGTTCGGAAGGGACTTCCAGAGCTTGCCGTACAGGGTGTGCTCGAAGGACATGCAGCACATGAGGCGGCCGCAGATGCCCGAGATCTTCGTCGGGTTCAGCGCCAGGTTCTGCTCCTTCACCATCTTGATGCAGATGGGCGTGAAGCGGTGCAGCCAATAGCTGCAACAGCAGACCTCCCCGCAGGGCCCCAGCCCCCGGATCGTCTTGGCCTCGTCGCGAACCCCTATCTGACGCAGCTCGATCCTGGTCTTGAACTCCTTCGCCAGGTCCCGGACGTAGGCACGGAAGTCCACCCGCTGCTCCGACGTAAAGTAGAAGAACAGCTTCTTCTTGTCGAGGATGAACTCCACGTCGACCAGCTTCATGGAGAGGTCGTGCTCCCTCAGGATGTTTCTGGCCGAGAGGAGGACGGCATTCTCCTCTTCGCGGCACTTTTCAGCCTCCATGTGGTCCTCGGCTCCGCTCTTCCGGACGAAGGTGACCTCCTGGAGGGCGGGCTCGCCTCCCTTGATGTGCCCGTCGGAGGAGTCGTCGCGGCAGGAGATCCGGTATCGCTGCTCCTGCTCCGTCGAAAGCGCCCCGCCAAGAAGGGCGAGTTCGTGCCCTCGCATGGTCTCCACGACGATCCATTCGCCTCGTGCGAGGTCCGGGGCGTCGCAGTTCATGAGCCCGAGATATCGGGGCTTACCAAATATCGTCAAATACATGCTCAAAAGCAATACCCTCCTTGAGAGCCCACACGATCAGATCAAAGGACATCGTCTGAGACAGTCTCCCTGTTTTGAGGAGCATCCTGAGGCGGTCGAGCCGAGCGGCCGCCTCGGGGTGTCCATTCTCCACTTCATGGCGGATCCAGGGGGCGAACTGGGCGACCAGGCCGTCGACCTCCGTGTCCGCGTTCTTCTCCATCCAGTATATCCACTCCTCGGCCGTGGAGGGTGGGGGGAGCGCCGCAGCTCTCTCTGCCGGCTGAAGGGAGATCGTCCAGGCGCGGCTTCGGATGGTGGGCAGGAGAAGGTCCGGGTTCGAGAGCAGAAAGATGCTGTAGGCATACTCCTGGGGTTCCTCGGCCATTTTGAGGACGCTGTTCGCGGCGGGAAGAGCCATTCTGTCCGCCGCGAAAAAGACGGCCACCTTTCTTGCGGCGAGCACCGGCCGGTAAGCCGTCCACCGGATGATCTCCCTGCACGCGTCAATTGTGGGTGGTGTCCCGACGGTTCCGCCCTGCATGAGGTCCGGATGCCCCCCCTCGGTCCACCCTGCGCAGGATGGGCAGTCGTCACCGCCTCGCCCCTCCCGGCAGAGGAGCATGGACGCTACGGCCGCAGCGGTGGCCTCATGTTCCTCTTCGGGCGCGGCGATCGCGACGCACTGGGGAAAGTGACCGGCGTGGACGAGGTCACGCAGACGGCGCCACCCCGCCCTGTCGTCCGCAGGCGTGCCGCAGGAAAGCGTGCGGGGGGCTCCGTCACGCGGAAGCGGGGTCTTTTTTGTTGTTCCGTCCCCTCTCCCCTCTCCCGTCATGACCGTCCCCGGTCCGCCTGAGCGGGACGCTTTGCGCGCACAAGAGCATATATCT
>CALCQG010000062.1 GCA_937897575.1 uncultured Synergistales bacterium
GGATCGGTCAGCTGGAGGAGGAGTACCAGACGCTCAGAGTCAAGCGAGACGTAGGCCTCGTTCAGGGTGTCCCGCTCCCTGGCAAGCCGCGCCTGTTGAGTGGCCGTCTCCGCCTGCTTGACTCTGAGCGTCTGGTACTCCTCCTCCAGCTGACCGATCCTGTCTTGAAGGTAGGCAACAGATGCCCTGAGTCCGGCCGCCTCACTCTCTTTTTCCTGCAGTTTGGACACGACCTCCTCGTACAGGGGATTCAGCATCTCTGATTTGATGTCGAGATTCTCCGCCTTGGCGGCCATCTCCGGCCGGCTGACCAGAGCGCCCCACAGCGCGTCGTCGCTCATCCCCTTGTTCAGGGCAACCCGTTCCGGCTGAGCAGCGCGCAGTGCCCTGAGCGTCGCGACCTCCGCATCGATCGCGATGAGAGCCGCAGATTTCAACGAGTGCTCCTGCAGGGCGATGCCGTAATACTTTTGCAGAGTCTCCAGTTTTGTGTCGAACAAGCCGGTGGGATTATCCTTCTTGAAGGCGGTCAGGTTATCCTCCGCTTTGGCGAGGTCGCCTCCAGTGACTCTGAACGCCTCGGTGACATACTCCAATGACTGAGCGGTGCGGTTGGCGAGAAGCTGGGTATTTCTTTCGATGAAGGCCTTGCTCCACGCGGAGAGTAAAGTGGACAGCTTCTCGGGCTCGCTTCCCCTCAGCGATACGGAAAGGGTGAGGGCCTGGGAGGCGCTCCCTCGATCCTCGGAGGATTTGTTCACCGAGGTCTTGAGGGTGTTCAGCACATCCTCAATGGAGGGCTGTTCACCCGAAGGGTAGGCCGCACTCACAGCCTGCTGGATGATGTCCCGCGCCCGGGCGAGCTCTGTGTAGATGTCCGGCGCGAAGACCGAGGGGCTGTTTTCCTTCTGGTCTCCGGTCATCTCTGTGGATATGGGCGGAAGGATGAGGAGGGTCGTTCGGGCTTCGTACTGTCGCGGGGCGAGCAGCGCATAGGCCAGCCCGATCGCGACGAAAAGAGCGGCGACGAGCAGAATGGTCTTTTTTCTGCGCCAGAGGGCTTCGACGAGTTCAAACAGGTCGATTTCGTCCTCTTCGCAGGAATATATTGTGGGGTTCTGGGTCATCCAAAAACTCCTCCTCTTGGAGATATGCCGTCTTTGAAATGCGGCCACATACAAAAAATTATACCATCGCATGCCGGTTGCGGGAACCGGATGTACTCTTTCCTGCAAAAAAGCGGCCAAGAGTTTCAAAACGCCATGTAACCGCCTGTGTGAGATTTTTGGTTGCATTATGATATCTATTTGTATATATTACGAGTCGAGAGCACTCTTATTGGTGACTCGGTTATACCGGGTCCATCTTACAACCCAGGAGGTCTCAAGACAATGGCAGTCTATTCGCCCCTCAAAAGTTCCGTGGTCCTGCGGCTCAACGCCGGAACGGACCTGAACGGCAAGATGATCGTCCGGTCGGTGACCATGGCCCGTATTCGCCCCTCCGTGGACGCGACCACGCTGAAGGCGTCCACCGACGCCATTGCTCCGCTGCTCGCCTACCCCGTGATCGCGGTGGAGAAAGTCGGCACCGATACTCTGGAAGCCGCCTAGGAAAGGAGGATGACGACGGATGAAGACCCTTCGGATGAAATTTCGGACAGACCTGGGGAATGACTACACTGTCTCCCTGAGCTACGCGAAGGACGGCCTCACGGCCGCCGAGGTGGAGAGCGCCATGCAGGCGCTGCTCGACGGCGACATCTTCGACGCCCCCTTCGACACTGCCATCGGCGCCGAGATCGTGGAGCGCACGGTCACCGAGATCCTGTAGGCACCGTTTTTCCGGAAGGGAGGGGGCCGCCCCCTCCCTTTTTCTGCACGAAAGGAGGCACAACGATGGAGGAACTCGTGACGGTCGTGATGCAGAACGGTTTTTCCGTAGCCGTGGCGGCCTATCTGCTCGTCCGGATGGAGAGCAGGCTGGAGGAGCTGTCGAAGGCCATCCGGGATCTGCACGGCGCGATCCTGGCCACGCATCCGGCGGGCCCGGGACAGCCGTAGCGTGTTGTTTTCAGGCCCCTTGGTGCCGCTCGGCCGAGTCGCGCCAAGGGGCGTTCTTTCAACAGAATGACAAGGTGGTGATAACGATGACGAACCAACTGAACGACATTCCCCTCACGGAGCACTTCCGCCTTCGGGAGTTCGAGTGCCGGTGCTGCCACAGGGTCAGGCTCTCTCCGAAGCTGCTCTTCTGCCTCGAGGCCTTCCGGACGCTCTGGGGCAAACCCGTGATCCTGTCGAGCGGCTACCGGTGCGAGGCGCACAACAGGGCCGTGGGCGGGAGCCCACGCAGCCTTCACATGACGGGGCAGGCTGCGGACATCCTGGTCTCCTTCGCCGAGCAGCCCGCGGCCGAGCTCTTGGCTGCAAAGGCCGGGTTCAGCGGTGTCCTCTCCTACGGACGGAGGAACTTCATGCACCTCTCGGTGGGATGATCATGGACAACAGGGCGAAAAATCAGGGCAGCACGATGGAGGAGGACCTGCAGAAATTCTATCCCCTGGTGGCGGCCACGGCCAAGCGTTATGCTGGGCGGGGCGCCGAGTTCGACGACCTGGTGCAGGAGGGGTATGTCGTGCTCCTTCGCCTGATCCCGAGGTGCCCCGACCGCACCAGGCTGGCCGACTTCCTCAAGAAACGCCTCCCGAGTCTGGTTCGGACGGCCGCGAAGAGGACGTGGCGGAACAACGGGACGGTCCCTCTGGATGAACTGGAGACCACGGGGAAGGAGCCGTCCGCCGCGGTCCGGGAGAACCTTTGGGAGTACATCCCCGAGGACAGGTTGACGAGCGACGAGCGTCGCCTCGTCCTGATGCTGACCAACGGCCTCGGCCAAAAGGAGGCGGCGGCTTATTTCGGTATCACGCAACAGGCGGTGAGTGCCCGGGTCCGGGCGCTGCGACGAAAACTCGCCTTTCTCAGAGCGACGACGCTGTAATCCGATATTCTCAAGAAGACCATTCCAGGCGGGCCGAAGGGTCCGCCTTTTTTGTGCTGTCAGCTGGAATCCGTCACCGGGCGTAGTCGTCGTCCAGGCGGACGATGTCGTCCTCTCTGAGGCGGGCGCCGATCTGGGTCTCGATGATCTCCAGCGGCCCCTCTTCCCGGTTTTCGAGCCGGTGCTGGGCGCCCATGGGGATGGAGACGCTCTCCCCCTCGCCCAAGGAAAAGGTTTGGCCGTCGAGGGAGACGGTGCCCCGGCCCCGGACCACGATCCAGTGTTCGCTGCGGTGATGGTGATACTGGAGACTGAGCCTCTTTCCGGGCTCGATCACGAGGTACTTCGCTCGGAAGCCGTTCCCGGAGAAGAGCATGCGAAAACGACCCCAGGGCCGGACGGTCTCCACGGGCTCGACGGCCTCCCTTCGCCCCTGTTCCTTCAGGAGCTCCACGGCCTCCCGCACCCTGTGGGAGCTGCCCCTGGGTGCCACGAGCAGGGCATCGCCTCCGTCCACCACGAGCATATCCTGAAGGTCGATGCCCACGACGAGGCGATCGGGGGAGAAGAACAGGCTGTCCTTCGAGTTCACCGTCAGGACGTCGCCCGCGAGGACGTTCCCATCATCGTCCTTGTCCCATCGGTTGTAGAGGGCGTCCCATGAACCCACGTCGGACCAGCCTGCGTCCAGCTCCACCATGGCGGCGCCGGAGGTCTTCTCCATGACGGCATTATCGATGGA
>CALCQG010000063.1 GCA_937897575.1 uncultured Synergistales bacterium
CGTTGCCCACCAGCAGGTGGATGCCGAGCGCTCTGGCCTCGTCGCGGCCGAGGCTCTGGACCCAGCACCCGCAGACGGCGATCAGGGCGCCGGGCGACTGGCGCTTCAGCCGCCGGACCGCCTGGCGGCATTTCTTGTCCGCCGTGGCGGTGACGGTGCAGCTCACGACCACGGCGACGTCGAAGGGCGGGGCCGACACGATCTCCGCCCCGCGGGCGGCGAGAGCGCCCGCCAGAGCCTCGGCCTCGTAGAGGTTCGTCCGGCACCCGAGGGTGAAAAGACGGACCCGCCTACCCTCCAGCGGCGTCGTCATACCTCGTCACCGCCACACCCCACCAGTCGCCCGCCGTTCGTTCGTCCACCGCGGAGAGGCCGTTCTCGGCGAGGGCCGAGAGGAAGACCTCCCGCTCCCTGGCCAGAAGACCTGAGAAGATGGCCCTTCCTCCGGGCGCCAGGGCGGCACCCACGAAGGGCAGCATGGCGAGCAGTGGGTCGATGACGATGTTGGCCGTGAGGATGTCCACGGGGCCCTCGAAACCGTCGAGCAGGTTCCCCTCCCACAGGTCCACGGCCTCCTCGGTGAGGTCGTTCAGCCCCAGGTTGTGCCGGACCTCCGACAGGACCGCCGGGTCCACGTCCCGGGCGTGGACGTGCCTCGCTCCGAGCTTCATCGCCGCGATGGCCAGAATACCCGAGCCCGTCCCGATGTCCGCCGCCGTCGCTCCGGGGCGGACGGCCTCCTCGAGGAGGGCCAGAACGATCTGGGTGCTCTCGTGGTACCCCGTCCCGAAGGCCGACCCCGGGTAGATGTAGAGGGGAATCCGCCCCTCGGGCTCCGTCCCCCGGTGCCAGGGGGCCAGGACGACGAGCCCCTTCCCCACGGGCAGCGGAGGGAAGGCCTCCTTCCAGTCCGTGTGCCACCGCCGGTTCTCTATCTTGCCCATGTCGGCGATGCGGACGTCCTCCCAGGGGGTCAGGGCCTCGCTCAGCCGCTCGAGCCAGTAGCCCAGATCCTGGGAACTTCTGTAGTAGGCGCGCAGGCGCACCCTCGTCCCGTCGGTGCGCTCCTCGGACCCGATGCTGCCCGACAGGTCGGCCAGGGACGCGAGCACCTCCTCGCGTCCGGCCTGCCCCTCGAGAATGATGTACCACCAAAATCCGTCCATTCCATCGGCCATGGCCATGCCTCCTCCGGGAAAATAGGGAACGGGAGGCCTTCGCCTCCCGAACGGTTCGACCCTATAGACAGTGTACCACAGAACGACGCCCCGCTTCCGCGTGAAGGAGGGGTCAGTCGAATATCTCCTTCACCTTCTCCTTCATCTTGTCGAAGAAACCCGCCTCGCCGACCTCCACCTTCATCTCCCCCGCGAGCTCCTCCAGGAGGGACCGCTCTTTCTCAGAGAGCCGCGTGGGGACGTCCACGGTGATGTGCACGTGCAGGTCGCCCGTCCCCCGGCCGCCCCGGAGCCTCGGCAGGCCGTGCCCCTTCAGCAGCAGGACCTTGCCCGGCTGGGTGCCCGACGGGATGTCCAGGGCCTCCTTTTCGCCCGTGAGGGTCTCCACCTCCACGGAGCCGCCGAGGGCCGCCTGGGGGAAGGAGATGGGCAGGCGCACGTGGAGCTCGCCCCCGTCCCGCTTGAACCTTGGGTGGGCCTTCACCGACATGGCGATGTAGAGGTCCCCGGGGGGGCCGCCGTTGATGCCCGCCTCACCCTCGCCCGATATTCGGAGTCTGGTGCCCGAGTCCACGCCGGCGGGGATCTTCACCTCCACCTTCCGCTCCCGCCGTACCCGCCCCTGGCCGGCGCAGGAGGAGCACCGCTCCCGGATGAACTTGCCCGTTCCACCGCAGTGGGGGCAGGTGTTCACCGAGACGAACTGTCCGAAGGGCGTCTGTTGGCGCATCTCGACCTGGCCGCGCCCGCCGCAGGAGGAGCAGGTCTCGGGCGACGTCCCCTGCTTCGCGCCGGAGCCGTGGCACTCGTCGCAGCGCTCCATCCTCGGGACGAAGAACTCCTTCGTGGTCCCCGTGGCCGCCTCGAGGAGGGTGACCTCCGCCGCCATCTCCAGATCGGCCCCCTGGCGGGGGGCCGACGGGTTTGTCCGCCGCGCTCCGCCCGAGAAGACGCTGCCGAAGAGGTCGCCGAAGATGTCCCCCATGCCGCCGAAGCCCTCGAAGGGGCTCCCGCCGCCCATGTCGCCCACGGTGCCGAACTGGTCGTACTGCATCCGCTTCTGTTGGTCGCTGAGGACCTCATAGGCCGCGTTGATCTTCTTGAAGCGCTCCTCGGCCTCCTTGTTCCCCGGATTGGCGTCGGGGTGATGTTTGCGGACCAGAGCTCGGTAGGCCTTCTTTATCTCCGCCGCGGTGGCGTCCCGCGGGACGCCCAGCACCTCATAGAGATCCTCGCCGCGGCCGTTCATGCCCCTTCACCTCTCACTTCTGATCGGGCTCTGTGAACTCCGCGTCCACGGTCTCCCCCGCATCCGCCCCCGAGGACGGGCCGCCCGAAGAGGCGCCGCCCTGCTGCCCCTGCTGGGAGTACAGGCGCGTCGAGAAGTCCTGGATCGCCCGCTCGAGGGCCGACTTGGCCGACTTCAGGGCCTCCAGGTCGTCCCCGCCCATGAGACGCCGGACCTCCTCCATCTTGCCCGTGATGTCGGCCTTCTCGTCGGCCGTCATCTTGTCGCCGTTCTCGGAGAGAAGGCGCTCCGCCGCGAAGGCGGCGCTGTCGGCCTCGTTCTTCGTCTCGGCGGCCTCCCGTTTCCGTTTGTCCTCCTCCTCGAAGCTCTCGGCATCGGTCTTCATCCGCTCGATCTGCTCCTTCGAGAGGTTCGACGAGTGGATGGAGATGTTCTGGGCCTTGCCCGTGCCCTTGTCCTTGGCGCTCACGTTGAGGATGCCGTTTACGTCCATGTTGAAGGTGACCTCGATCTGGGGGATGCCCCGGGGCGCCGAGGGGATTCCGTCCAGGATGAACTTGCCCAGGCCCACGTTGTCCGCCGCCATGGCCCGCTCGCCCTGAAGCACGGAGATCTCCACCTGGGTCTGGTTGTTCGACGCCGTGGTGAAGACCTGGCTCTTGGACACGGGGATGGCCGTGTTCCGCTCGATGATCTTCGTGAACACGCCGCCCAGCGTCTCGAGCCCCAGGGAGAGGGGTGTGACGTCCACGAGGACGATGTCCTTGTGGTCCCCCGACAGGATGGCCCCCTGGATGGCCGCGCCGGCGGCAACGCACTCGTCGGGGTTGATGCCCTTCGTGGGCTCCTTGCCCAGGAGCTCCCGAATCTTGCGCTGAACCATGGGCATCCTCGTCGAGCCGCCCACGAGCAGGATCTTGTCTATCTCCGCCGCGGAGAGGCCCGAGTCCTGGATGGCCCTCTGCGTCGGCCTCACCGTCTTGTCCAGCAGGTCGGCCGTCATCTCCTCGAACTTGGCGCGGGAGAGGCTCATCTCCAGGTGCTTGGGGCCCGAGGCGTTGGCCGTGATGAAGGGCAGCGAGATGGAGGTCTCGGGCATGGAGGAGAGCTCCACCTTGGCCTTCTCGGCGGCCTCCCTCAGGCGCTGGAAGGCCATCTTGTCGTTCTTCAGGTCGATGCCCTCGGACTTCCTGAACTCGTCGATCATCCAGTTCACCACGCGCATGTCCCAGTCGTCGCCGCCCAGGCGGTTGTCGCCGGCTGTGGCGAGGACCTCGAAGACCCCCTCCCCCACGTCAAGGATCGACACGTCGAAGGTCCCGCCCCCGAGGTCGAAGACGAGGATCTTATGCTCCCCCTGCTTGTTCTCGCCGTAGGCGAGACACGCCGCCGTGGGTTCGTTGATGATCCGGAGCACCTCAAGCCCGGCAATGGCGCCGGCGTCCTTGGTGGCCTGGCGCTGGGCATCGGTGAAGTAGGCCGGGACGGTGATGACGGCCTTCGTCACGGGCTCGCCGAGGTAGTCCTCGGCGTCGCGCTTCATCTTCTGCAGGATCATGGAGGAGATCTCCTGAGGCGTGTACTTCTTCCCGTCGATATCGATCTTCAGGTCGCTCCCCATCTCGCGCTTTATGGACAGGATGGTCCGGTCGCCGTTGACGATGGCCTGGCGCTTGGCGAGCTGGCCCACGAGGCGTTCGCCCTCCTTCGTGAACGCAACCACCGACGGGGTCGTCCTGTTCCCCTCGGCGCTCGGGATGATGGTGACCGCATCCCCCTCCTGCACGGCGATGCAGCTGTTCGTCGTGCCCAAATCGATGCCCACTACCTTAGACATTCCCTCTCACCTCTATCTGAAAGTAAAAACCGGTTGTCAGTTTCCGGAATAGGATGCCACGCGGACCCGTGCCGGACGCAGTACCCGCTCCGCCGTCCGATACCCGGCCAGGAGCTCGTCCACAACCATGCCGTTCTGCTCCGGGTCGTTCGTCGGCACGGCGGCCACCGCCTCGTGCAACTCGGGCGAAAAGAACGACCCCACCGTGGGCACCTGCTCCACGCCGAGCCCTTCGAGCACGGCATGAAACTGTCGGCGCACCATCTCGACCCCCTCGAGGATCGACCGGCCGTCGGCATCGGCCGGGACGACGAGGGCCCGGTCCAGGTTGTCGAGCACGGGCAGGAACTCCAGCACCTTTTCCTCGCCGGCGATCCGCCGCTCCCGCTCCCGGTCGCGCTCCACCCTCTTGCGGTAGTTGTGGAAGTCCGCCCTGGCCACAGCCAGAGAGTGGGTCAGGGAGCGAACCTCCTCCTCGAGGGCCGCCATCTCCTCGGCCGTCGGGGCCTCAGGGACGGGCTCCTCCGCCGCGAACTCCTCCCGGTCCGGGGAGGAGTCCACAGCGTGGTCCTTCTGCATTTCCCCCGCGTCGCGGGGGGTGTGATCTCTCTTCTTCATGGTTTTTCTCCTTTCGCGGGACTATCGGTCGAACGAATCGCCGAGGCCTTCGGCCAGCAGTTCGAGCATGGTGATGGATCGCTCGTAGTCCATCCGTATGGGGCCGATGAGGCCGAGGATAGCCTTCCGGCCCAGCCCGGAGGGCATCAGCAGCAGGGAGCAGTCCTTCATCTCCTGTTCGGAGATCTCGTCGCCTATGGTCACCGAGACACCGTCGGCGATGCTGTATCTGTCCACCATGTCCGCCAGCGGCTGCTCCTGTTCGAGGATGGAGAGCACGGCCTGAAACTTGTTCACGTCCTGGAAGTCAGGCAGGCTCAGAATGTGCTGGGCTCCGCCGACAAAGAGCCTTGTGTTCTTCCGGTTCAGCTGGGAGTCGATCTCGGCCACGGCGCTCCGGCATACGTCCCGTATGCGCTCCAGCCCCTCGAAGATGTAGGCCGAAAGGGTGCGGCGCACCTCGCTCCAGGGGTGCCCCGACGCCACGGTGGAGATCCTCCGCGCCAGCTCGTCCAACACGTCCTGGGAGAGGTCGCCGGGCAGACGGATGTTCGTATGGTGGACCAAGCCGCCCTCGAGGACCACGATCAGCAGGACCATGTCACCGCCGAGGCGCATGAAGGAGACCCTCTGGATGGTGACCTCCTCCAGGGCCGAGAGGGCCGCGACGCCGATGCAGTTCGTCGCCTTCCCGAGGAGCTGGGTCACCTGGGTCAGGAGGGACTCGATCCCCTCCCTGCGGTTTCGTATCTCGTGCATCCAGGCCTCCGCCTCCAGAGGGACGCTCCGCCGGCGCTGCATGATGGAGTCCACGTAGAGCCGGTAGGCCTTCGACGTGGGCAGCCGTCCGGAGGACGTATGCGCCTGGTAGAGGTACCTCATCTCCTCGAGGTCGGCCATCTCGTTCCGTATGGTGGCGGGGCTGTTCCCCCTCATATACTTCTTCGATATGGTCCTCGACCCTGCGGGCTCCCCGGTCCGTATGAACTCGTAGACCACGGCCAGCACGATCTCGAGCTGTCGTTCCGTCACGGCGTGCACCTCCTTTCGCGTGTTAGCACTCAGGATCATAGAGTGCCAGCGCCTGAACTATGATGTAGAGTACCAATCCATGCTATTATTGTCAAGACTGGTCAGACTGATTTTTTTATTTTCTCGAGAGGAGCGAGCGTCATGACCGAAAAGGTCCGCACCACCATCCTCCTTGCCCGCCACGGCGAGTGCAGGGGCAACGTGGAGGGGCTCTTCCGCGGCCGGGCGGACTTCCCTTTGAACGAACGAGGCGTCCGTCAGGCCGGCGAGCTGGCCGAGGCCCTCCGCCCCTGGGAACCGGCCGTGGTGTACACGAGCCCCCTTCTCCGGGCCCGCGCCACGGCCGAGGCCATAGCCGCCGCCTGCGGCGCGGAGCTTCGCGTCGACGAGGGGATGAACAACATGGCCCTGGGCGTCTGGGAGGGGCGGCGGAAGACGGAGGTCGCGAAAGAGCGCCCGGACCTCTGGCGCCTCTGGATGGAGAACCCGGAAGAGCTCGTCGTCGACGGCGCCGAGACCATGAGGGACGTGATGCTCCGGTCCATGAGCTCCCTGCGGGCCATAGTGGCCGAAAACAGGGGGAAGACCGTCGCCGCGGTGACCCACAGGACGGTGATCAAGCCGCTGATCGCCGGCTGCATCGGCATAGCGTCGCCCTACTTCTGGAAGGTTCACATGGACACGGCGGCCTACTCCGTCCTCCACCACGACGATCTGCACGGCTTCTCCCTCTTCGCCCTCAACAGGACGGAGCATCTTTCGGGCTTCGCGACGGAGTGGGAGTGACGCCTCGTCGTCGATGCGCCCCTCCCGCCCTTGACCGGAACGCCCCTTGGCCGTACTATTGCCACGGTGACCGCGCCATTCCACAGGAAGGAGACTGTCCTCCATGATGCTCTACCCTCTTCCCGCCTCATCCCGCGAGGAGATGAACGCCGCGCTTCGCCGCGTCGGGGCCGACCTTCGCTCGGCACGGTACTTCGAACCCAAACGGGGCGTCCTCGCCCTCTTCCTTCCTCAGGCGGACTTCAGGGCCGCAGCCTACATCAAGCAAGAGCTTCTCGCCCGCGGCGGCGACGCCGTGGTGGCGCGAGGCGTCATCTCCGGCGAGGCCCGGACGAGCCCGGTGCTCCTCCTCGGGACGCCGGGGCAGCTGCGCGCCTTGCGGCAGAAGCTGGACGTCATGGACTGCTGGGGCCTCCCCGCCATCCGCGAAGGCCTGTCGCGGGCCATGGCGGGCCTCGACCGCCCGGCCTGGACCTTCCCGCTTCGGGACGGCCGGAGCCTTCGCCTCGACGGACACACCCGCATGATGGGCATCGTAAACCTCACGCCCGACTCCTTCCACTCCGGGAGCCGGATCGACCCAACCCAGGAAAGAGCTCTTCTCGACCGCGCCGAGGCCATGCTCCGCTCCGGCGTGGCGATCCTGGACCTCGGCGCCGAGTCCACCCGCCCCGGCTTCACCGCCCTCTCGGCCGACGAGGAGGCGGCGCGGCTTCTGCCCGCCGTCCGCTCCATCCGGAGGGCCTTCCCCGACGCCGTACTCTCCGTGGACACCTGGAAGGCCGACGTGGCGCGCCAGGCCGCGGCGGCGGGAGCGGACATCGTCAACGACATCTCGGGCCTCGGCTTCGACCCCGGCCTCGCCCGCGTCGTGGCCGAATCTGGGGCCGTCCTGGTCCTCTCGCACATCCAGGGGAACCTGGAGGACATCCACCGGCGCACCCCTCACTACGACGACACCGTCGGCGACATGATGACCTTTCTGGACAGGAAGCTCTCCGAGGCGGCGGACGCCGGGATCGCCGAGGATCGGATCATCCTCGACCCGGGCCTGGGGTTCGGCAAGGGGTACGAGGACAACCTGCGGGTGCTGAAGCACCTGGACGCGTTCCGGGCCTTCGGCCGCCCCCTGCTCGTCGGGCACTCCCGGAAGGGGTTCATCGGCCGGGCCACGGGCTGCGGCGGAGCGGAGGAGCGCCTCGAGGGGACCCTGGCGATCACGGCCCTCTGCGCCCTCAGAAAGGTCCCCCTTGTCCGGGTCCACGACGCCGAGGCGAATCGCCGGGTGCTCGCCACCCTGGACGCCGTGGAGGAGGTTGCAGGATGACCACCGTGGCCATCGGCCTGGGGTGCAACCTGGGCAACCGCCTGCGCACCCTCTGGGCGGCGGTGCACATCCTGCGGCAGAGAGGAATTCGCATCGCTGCCGCGAGCGACGTCTTCGAGACACCGCCCTGGGGCGTGCAGGACCAGCCCCTCTTTTTGAACGCCTGCCTCGTGGCCGAGACGGACTGTTCGCCCGAGGAGCTCCTCGCCCTCCTCAAGGAGACGGAGGAGGCCCTCGGCCGCCGGCCGGGAGAGCGCTGGGGGCCGAGGGAGATCGACCTGGACATCCTCTTCTACGGCCAGGAGATGGTCCAGACGGAGACGCTCACCGTCCCCCACAAGGAGATGGCGAACAGAGGCTTCGTCCTCCTGCCCCTGGAGCAGATCGCCCCCACATGGCGCCATCCGGGCAACGGGTGCACCGTCCGCGAGATGGCCGAACGCCTTCCCGATTCGGAGCGCCGCCTTGTCCGCATCTGCGCCCTTCTCTGAACCCCTCGTCCGTCGCAGGCGGCGGATGTGTCGGACCGCGGCCCTTCTCCTGACGCTCGCCCTCCTGTGCGCCCCCTGGAGGGCAGAGGGGGCCCTGAAGATCGCCTCGCCCGCGGGATACCCCCTGGCCCTTGTCCTCGAGCACGAGCACGGACGGATTTCGGACGCCTATCTCCGGCACCCCGGCGGAGTGGAGGACATAGAGGGGCTCGACGGGCTGCTCTTCGCCGGGACCAAGAGGGTCGCCCGCCCCTTTGCCGACGGGGACCGGGAGCGGGACCTCGTCTGGTCCCTCCGCTTCAGGAACCCGGCCACGGGGGAAAACCTCCTCCTCTGGGTCACCGCCCTGAGCACCCTGTCCCAGGGGTGGCTCGACCTGGCCCCCACGGCCCCCACGGCGTGGGACACCGTTCCCTACCGCGTCTCGGTGCCGCCCGACCTGTTCCTCTCCATCTCGCCCTCCGTGCCGGGCTACGGCGACACGCAGCCCATGGGCGGAAAGGACGTCTTCTCCTTCGTCTACGTCATGGAGCTGACGAAGGATGGGCCGACCTTCATCCTCGCCCCGGAGGTCTACCGCCAGCTCCTGCTCCTGACGAACCTTCTCCGGGCCGGCGAGCCGGACCCCGCCCTTCGGGTGCGCTACGTTGCCATGCACGACGACTATGAACGAATCGCGGGAGGACAGATGCCCTCCCGCGACGCCGTGATGAACTTTTCGTGGAAAAGGTTGCTGAGCTTCCAGTGGGGGCCCGTCAGACCCCTGCGAGTTCCTTCAGGGCCCTGAGCACCTCCGCGGCGTGCCCGGCGACCTTCACCTTCGTGAAGACCCTGGCCGCCGTCCCGTCGGGCGCCACGAGGAGCGTGGACCGGACGACGCCCATGTACTCCTTTCCGTAGAGCTTCTTCTTGGCCCAGAAGCCGCACTTCTCGATGAGCTCATGAGCCGGATCGCTCAGCAGCGGAAAGGGCACGCCCAACTTCTCGGTGAACCGGCGGTGGCTGTCCGCAGTATCGGGGCTGACTCCGGCGACGGCACACCCCGCACGGTCGAAGTCCGGGAAGAGTTCGACGAACTCCTGCACCTCCTTCGTTCAGCCCGACGTGTTGTTCTTGCTGTAAAAGAAGAGCGCAAGCCATCGGCCCTTGAAATCGGCCGGCGTGTACATCCTGCCCTCACCGTCGGAGAGCTTGAACTCCGGCAGCTTCATCCCCTTGTCCATGGTCGTCCCTCCTCTCTCATTAGGTACACATGGCCGCCATGAGGCGGCGGACCGCATCGCGGGGAGCCTCCCTCCGGAAGAGAGGCCGGTCGTCGTCCCTGTAGGCGGCGAGCCCGTCCTCGAAGGTCGGTACCCCCTCCCTCCGGTAGAGCACCCCGAGGGGGAAGGGCCCTTCCGTCAGGGCGAGGTCCATGGCCCGCCTGAAGTCCCCTTCGTCGTGCCCCTCCAGAACGTAGGTGTTCTCCCGGAACCATCGGTACGTCTGCACATGGTTGAAGGAGACGCAGGGCTGGAATATGTCCACGAGGGCGTAGCCCCTGTGGGTCATGGCTCGCTTGATGATCTCCTTCGTGCCCTCCACGTCCCCGGCGAAGGCCCTCGCCACGAAGGTCGCCCCCTGCACCAGGGCCGTCGCCAACGGGTTGAAGGGCGCGGAGGTCACGCCGTCCACGTGGATGGCCGTCCGGACGCCCCGAGGCGTCGTGGGAGACGCCTGCCCCTTTGTCAGGCCGTAGACCATGTTGTTGTACACCAGGTTCGTAATGTCCGGATTTCTTCGGAGGTGCTGGGTGTGGAGCCGTCGGACTCCTCGGCCGTCAGGACCACCGAGCCATCAAGGCGTCGAGCCCCGGGTTCGACGCCTTGATGGCCGTGGCGTTCGCCAGGGCCCGGCCGTGGAGGCCGTTGAAGAAGTGGGCCTTCATGTAGTGAGGGGTCTTCGCCGCCTGTCCTATCCCCGAGACCACCACCACGTCCAGGGGGGTATGCCCGAGCTCGGCGAGGGCTTTTTTCAGGGCATCGAGGATGGCGTAGTCGCCGCACCCCGGACACCAGGACAGGTCGATTCCCTCGAGGTCGAACAGTTTCGGGTTCATCATCGTGCTCCTCCCTTCGCGCCGAGGATGGCGGCAAGGCGCTCGTACGCCTCCTCCACGGAGAACTGCAGCCCATTGTACTTGAGGATTCTCTCCTCCGCCATGAACCCCGTCTCCGTCCGG
>CALCQG010000064.1 GCA_937897575.1 uncultured Synergistales bacterium
AGGCCGCCCCCACGAGGAAGTTCCCCAGCTCGCCCACACCGGCGGTGGTGGTGGTGAAGAGGTGGAGAAGGTTCTTCACGAGCTCGACGAGGACGCCCGTCCCGGGGCCGTAGAAGAAGGAGGCCACGAGGGGCGGCAGGTCCGACAGGTCGACCTTGAGGAAGCTCGGGAAGATCGGCAGCGGGAAGTCGAGGTGCATGAAGATGAGGGCCAGGGCGGAGAGCAGCGCCGTCCAGACCGTTTTTTTCGTTTCGTTCCCTCTTTTGTTCTCCATGATATCCCCCTGCCGGACGAAAAGTGCGGCCCCGGACGGATGAGAGCCCGGGGCTCATGCGCAAAGGACCTGAGCGCCGGATTGCGGTCCGGCGCAGTGTCATTATAGAGCACACGGCGCCCTTTCGCCACGGCGCAGCGCCCGTCCTCCGCGATCGTCCGGCGGATCCTCGAAGGAGTGCCCGCTGTGAGGCGGCGATGCACCATAATAGCGATGAACATTGTCTGTTTACTGGGACGGACGTCGCAGGCCACTTTCGGCCTCGCGGGGCAGCTTCGATCGAGTCGTCGGGAAGGGGAGGGTTTCGGTGGTCGATTGTCTTGTGGTAGGGGCCGGCGGTTTTCTCGGCGCTCTGTTGCGCCACGTCGTCGGGTTGCTCCCGATCAGGCCGGAGAACGGTTTCCCCGTTCACACGCTGTCCATCAACATCCTGGGCTCCTTCGCCATCGGCGTGATCGCCGCGCTGGCCGCGCGGTTGGGGCACCACCCGGACGAGCGGTGGATTCTTTTCCTCAAGGTCGGCCTGTGCGGCGGGTTCACAACGTTTTCCTCCTTCTCCCTGGAGTCCGTGCACCTCTTCCGGAGCGGAGGGGCATGGCCCGGCGCCCTCTACATCCTGATCAGCCTTATCGGCTGCCTTGGGGCGGTGCTGGCGGGACAGTGGCTCGTCAGCCGCTAGAGGGCCGCTGAAGAGGTATCTCTCCTTTCTCCGGCGGCGAAGCGACGTCGGCGGACCGGGAGCGCTCTCCGCCTCGCGAAGAACGCCGAAGCTCTGATAATTTTTCGCTCTTTGCGCGCAAGTACGGGAATTGTACTGATTCCTTTTTTCGTCGCTCATAGTAGGTTGGCGGGACAGAAGGAGGTGGACGTCGTGGAGAGAAGAGAGTTCATCAAGCGTTCGCTGGCCCTCGGGGTCGGCGTCGGCGTGCTGTTCCTCCCGAAAGGGATGGGGCGCGCAGTCCGGCGGGCCGGTGCGGCCGAAGAGGCATTCCCTGACCTCGTTGCCCTGAAGGGCGCTGCGCCCGAGGCCATGTTCGACCGCGGCATGAAGGAGCTGGGCGGCATGGGGCGGTTCGTCCGCAAGGGGCAGACGGTGGTCGTCAAGCCCAACATGTCCTGGGACACCCGCCAGGAGCTGGCGTCCAACACGTCCCCCTCCCTCGTGGCGCGGGTGGTCAAGCACTGCCTGGACGCCGGGGCGAAGAAGGTGTACGTCCTGGACCACTCCATCGAGCACTGGGAGAACAGCCGCGAGGGCAGCGGCATCGGCGACGCTATACGAAGTTCCGGGGCGGTCTACGCCCCGGCGGAGCGGGAGCGGTACTATCAGGACGTCCCGGTGAACGGCGGTGCCCTCGCGAGGACGATGGTTCACGAGGCGCTCCTCGAGAGCGACGTCCTCATCAGCGTCCCCGTCCTGAAACATCACGGCGGCGCGGGGGTGAGCATCTCGGCGAAAAACCTCATGGGCTGCGTCTGGAGCCGGTGGGACTATCACTCGAAGGGCTTGCAGCAGTGCATCGCCGACTTCCTTCGTGTCCGGAAGCCGGACCTGAACGTGGTGGATGCCTACCGGGTGATCACGAGGAACGGCCCCAGGGGAGGGTCACCGGACGACGTGGCGGCGATGGGGTCGCTCATCCTCTCGCCGGATATCGTCGCGGCCGACACGGCCGGGTCCATGATGCTGGGGCGCAAGCAGGGGGAGATCGAGCATATCCGTCTCTCCGCCGCGGCCGGCTTCGGCGAGATGGACCTGTCGAAGCTGAAGATCGAGCGGATCGTGCTGTGAGGGCCGCCTCACGATGACGAGCCGGCGAAACACAGCGGCGCGATGGGTGCGGTCTCTTCTGGCCCTCTCCGTCCTGGTCCTGTTCGCGCTGGTCTTCGCGCTCCCGACCCGGCGATGGATCGAGACGAGGATCGTACTGTCGGCGTCGCAGCTCTCTCCGTCGCTCCTTCGGGGTGGCATTCTCGCCGCGGCGGTGCTTCTGGCGCTTGTCTCCTCCGCGATCGCCGGCCGGGTCTACTGTTCCTTCCTGTGCCCGCTGGGCACCGGCCAGGAGCTCCTCTGGCGCATCGGCGCCCTGTTCAGGCGGTCGGGGTATATCGCCCCCTGGCGCGTACGGTACGCGGTCCCCGTCGTCGCGGGACTGGGTCTCCTGTTCGGTTTGCCGCTCCTCATGGCTCTTTCTGACCCCTTCGCCATCTTCGGGAGGGGCGCGCGCGGCGCCGTGCTCGTGGCGCAGGAGGGGCTTTCAGCGGCGCTCTCCGTCCCGGTCGTGGCCTTTCTCGTCTTCTCCGCAGTCCTGGCGCTCCTCGCTCTCCTGCGGGGGCGGCGATTCTGCGACTGGTGCCCCGTGGGCATAACCCTGGGCGCCCTGGCGAAGATCGCGCCCCTCGGCGTGCACCTCGACGCCGGTAGGTGCGTCTCCTGCGGCCGATGTGAACGGGCCTGCCCCATGAACTGCATCCGTGTGGCAGGCAAGGCCATCGAGAGGGATCGGTGCGTCCTCTGCCTGAGCTGCACAGGGGTGTGCCCTACGGGGGCCATCGCCTACGGATCGGGCGGAGGGGCTGCGACAACGCGTGGCGTCGAACGTCGAAGTTTTTTACGGGAGGCCCTTGGCTTTTTGGCCGGCGCCGTCTATATTGGCGGCGGAAGCCTGCCCCGATCGGATGCCTTGAGCAGTGTGGTGGAGCGGCGGACCTCCGGGCGTTCCCTCGTCCTTCCGCCCGGGGCGGGGGACGGACGGCACTTCTTCTCCCGCTGCATCTCCTGCCAGGCCTGCGCATCGGCCTGCCCCGTGCAGATTCTCCAGGCGACGTCCGTGCCCCAGCCGACGGTGGACTATTCGAAGGGGTACTGCCAGTTCAACTGCACGGAGTGCGGCAGGGTCTGCCCGACAGGCGCCATTCGTTCTCTGACCGTGGACGAGAAGCACAGAACCCGGATCGCCCTGTCCGAGCTGACCATCGGGAACTGCGTGGTGACGAACAAACACCAGGCCTGCGGCGCCTGCGCGGAGGTGTGCCCGACTCATGCGCTTCACATGGTGCCCTATGAGGCGTCGGGGCGTCCGGGGCTCACGATCCCCGTCTTCGACGAGGAGTACTGCATAGGCTGCGGCGCCTGCCGCTTCGTCTGCCCGGCGACGCCCATCGCCTTCGCCATCGCCCCGGTGGGCGAGCAGAGCAGGACGCCCGGCGTGAAGGAGACTCATGGAGGCGACGTTCCAGCCCTCCCCGGCGGGGACGCCGATTTTCCATTTTAGAGAGGAGGGGTGCACAGCATGAACCTTGGTATGGGCGAGATTGTCCTGTTGATCGTTCTTGCGCTGCTCCTGTTCGGCGCCAAGAGGCTGCCCGAGGTAGGAAAGTCCGTTGGCGCCGCGATCCGGGAGTTCAAGAGCGCCGTGAACGGTGAGTCGAAGCCGAAGGATGACAAAAAGGACGGTGGAGCGTAGGGACCTCACGGAGCTGTCCGATGAGGTGGCCCGGTCGGGCCTGATGAGCGGGGAGTGGGAGGAGCACCTCGAGGAGCTGCGCCGGAGAATCATCGCCGCGCTCTCCGTCTTCTTCGCTGTCTCCCTGCTGGCCTTTCTGCTGTCCGACCGCATCGCGTCTTTTCTGCTGGCTCCGGTGCACGATCTCGGGCTCACGCTCTACACCTTCGCGCCCCAGGAGAAGTTCATGGCCTACCTCCATCTCGCCGTCTGGGTTGGGATCGTGGTGACCCTGCCCTTCGCGCTGCTGCAGCTGGGGCTCTTCCTCTGGCCGGCGTTGCGGCGCAACGAAAAGGGGTACGCCCTGGGTGCCCTCGGTGCGGTGCCCGTGCTTTTCATCGCCGGGTCGGCCGCCGCGTACGCCTTCATGGCGCCGGTGGTGCTCCGCTTCTTCCTCGCCTTCGCCGGCGGGGACGGCGTCGAACCCCTCTGGGGGCTGCGTCAGTATCTCGCCATGCTGGCCGGCATCATGCTCGCCTCGGGCGTCCTGCTCCAGATGCCTCTGGCGCTCCTGACCCTCTTCGCGACGGGGTTGGCAACGCCCAAGGGCGTTGCCCGTTTCAGGCCGCACATCATCCTGCTGATCTTCTTTCTCGCCGCTCTCTGCACCCCGCCCGACGTGGTCTCCCAGGTCATGGTCGGCATCCCGCTGTACCTGCTCTTCGAGGGTACGCTGCTGGTCGGTCGGTTCATCGCGAGGAGAGGCTCCTAGCCTCGGCGGACGAAACGGGCGGAGCGCCTTGACTTCCGCCCCGGGACGTTTTACACTGAGCTCATACGAATAGAGTCAGCGGAAGGAGCAGCGCAGGAAGCCGGTGCGAACCCGGCACAGCCCCGCTACGGTGAAGGGAAACCTGAGTCCGACACTGCCGCTCCGACGCGCCGGGAAAATATCCTCGAGGGCGGATGTTTCCTGTTTTTGTTGGATAAAAGCGCTCTCGCTCGAGAGCGCTTTTATTATGTCCTTCGGAGAGGAGATGAAGGCAGCCGAACGATCCGTACCAGACGGCCACCCCTTCGGGGGGCGGCGATTCCGAAGGAGGAGAGCACCCCATGACATCGTTCAGAACGATCTGCATCGGCCTTTGTTTTCTTATGATCCTGCCCGCGTCGTCCCTGGCGCAGGGAGCAGAAGATATCCGCGAGTTCGACAGGGTGGAGGTCACGGGGTCCCGTCTGGCCGATACGCTGGAGGACGTGCCCGCACCGGTGTACGTGATCACGGCGAAGGACGCGGACCTCTCGGGGGCTCGCAACGTCCAGGAGGTCCTCGACCGTGTTCCAGGGATCGTCGGGCTCGTCAACGGGGCGGCCATGACCCAGGCGAAGGGGACCACCATCCGCGGACTCACCACGGAGGTGCTCCTTCTCGTGGACGGAGTCCCGGTGATGAACTCGAACTACGGCACGGGGGCGGTGCTCGGAGCTCCCTTCGACCTCCGGATCATCCCCGTGGGCTCCGTGGACCGTATCGAGGTGGTGAAGGGGGCCTCTTCGGCGCTCTACGGCTCCCACGCCGCCGGAGGCGTCATCAACGTGATCACGAAGAAAGGAGCCGACGAGGGGGGCGTCTCCGTCCTCCTCGAGACGGGGAGT
>CALCQG010000065.1 GCA_937897575.1 uncultured Synergistales bacterium
TGCCGGGGCCTGCTCGGGACGGAGACGTTCTCGATGAACCAGTCGTAGAGCGGCCGGTGATCCTCGAACTCCAAGGTGCAGATGGAGTGGGTGATCCCCTCGATGGCGTCCTCGTACCCGTGGGCGAAGTCGTACATGGGGTAGATACACCATTCACCGCCCGTGCGGAAGTGGTCCCGGTGCAGGATGCGGTAGAGCACGGGGTCTCTCATGTTCAGGTTGGGGTGGTTCATGTCGATCTTCGCCCGGAGCACGCAGGCACCGTCCTCGAACTCGCCGGCCTTCATCCGCCGAAAGAGGCCGAGGTTCTCCCCGACCGGCCGGTCGCGCCAAGGGGACTCCACCCCCGGCGCCGTGAGGGTTCCCCTGGTCTCCCGTATCTCCTCGGCCGTCTGGTCGTCCACGTAGGCCTTGCCCGCCTCGATCAGCTCGATGGCCCAGTCGTGGAACTGGTGAAAGTAGTCGGACGCGAAGCAGAGCTTGTGCCATGTGAAGCCGAGCCAGGCCACGTCCCTCTGAATGGCCTCCACGTACTCCGTCTCCTCTTTTGCCGGGTTCGTGTCGTCGAAGCGGAGGTTGCACTTCCCGCCGAACTGCTCCGCCAGGCCGAAGTTCAGACAGATGGATTTGGCATGGCCGATATGGAGGTATCCGTTCGGCTCCGGCGGAAAACGGGTGTGCACCTCCTGCACGACGCCCCGTTCGAGGTCGTCCAGTATGATCTGTTCAATGAAGTGCGGGCCTTTGCCCGATTGGATCTCCATGATGCATACGCTCCTTTGTCTGCTGGTCGTCCCGTTCCGGGAAATATTGTCACACGGACCGGGAGAAATGTAAACGATTCGGTCTATGCCTCGTGGTAGGGCTCCATATGGACCGAGACGTGGATTTCGTCGCCGAACCCTCCTCTGAGTGCGCCCTCCACCGCCTTGGAGACATCGTGCGCCTCCGTCAGCGTCACGTCGCCATCCATCTGAATATGAACGTCCACCGCCATGGTCGGGCCGATCCGTCTGGTCTTGAGCTTATGAAGAGACATGACGCCATCCACGGACAGTATGGCCTCCGTAAGATGCGCCTGCACCTCCCTGGGTAAGGCGGCCTCGATGAGCTCGTCCATGCAGTCCTTCAAAATAGGCACCGCAGACCGGACGACGAAAAAACTCACCACCACCGCGGCGGCCGGATCGAGCACGCTCCACCGCTCGCCGAGGAACACCGCACCTCCGATACCGACGACGGTGCCAAGGGATGCGAAGACGTCTGCACGGTGATCCCACGCCTTTGCTATGACGGCGGAGCTGTTCAGCCGTCGGCCCCAGGAGATGGTGTACCGATGCAGCACCTCTTTCGTGACGACGGTGATCAGGGCGATCACGAAGGGGAAGATCGTCGGGCGAGGGAGGGGGGTGCCCTGGACGGCTTGCCATATGTCCCGGACTCCGGAGAGGAAGATGCCGCCTCCGGCGATGAGCAGGCCAAAGCCGCACAGGCCGGCGAGGATCGCCTCCACCTTCCCGTGTCCGTAGGGGTGGGATATATCGGCCGGTTTGTTCGCCATTTTGAGCCCGATGAGGAAGATAAGATCCACCACGACGTCCGAGAGGGAGTTCGTGGCGTCGGCGATCATGGCGCTGCTCCGCCCCCATATCCCTGCGACGTATTTCGCCGCGGCGAGAAAGACGTTTGCGCCAAGGCCTATGGAGGTCACCCTCCGCGCCTGACTGCCCCGTTCCATCATGCCACCTCCCGCGAAGAAGCCCCTGTTGCTTCACGACAGTATGAGCCTAAGAGCCGGATTGTCAAGAAGCCTGCGCTCTTCATGGAAAACCCCCTGCCGCAGTCGACGGCAGGGGGTCAATAACCGTTTCCGTCCGCTTATTCAAAGATCCGTACCCGGTCGGAGAGAGGAAGAAATTCCTTCTCGCCGGGGTCGGCCAGGGGGGCGCCAAAGGGTATCTGCGCGACGAACTGCCACTCCTCCGGGATGTTCCACTCCCTCCGCGCCGCCTGCTCCACCACTGGTCCGTAGTGCTGAAGCGATGCCCCGAGCCCCTCGGACTCCAGGCCCGTCCAGACGATGAACTGGGCTATTGCCGACGCGTGCTGGGCCCACACGGGAAATTGGGCGGCGTAGGTCGGGAATCGCTCCTGAAGGTCACGCACAGGGCGATCGTCCTCGAAGAAGAGGACGGTCCCGTGCCCGTTGCGGAAGGACGCCATCTTCTCCTCCGTGGGGGCGAACCTCTCGGGCGGCACGATCTTCCGGAGGGCCTCCTCCACAAGGTTCCAGAATCGTTCGTGATGCTTCGCCAGGAGCAAGATCACCCTCCCACCCTGGGCGTTATAGGCCGATGGCCCGTGTTTCACTGCAAAAGAGACTATCTCTTTGATCCGTTCGTCCGATATGGGGCTGGATTTCCCTATGGCGTATATGGAACGCCGTTTTTCGACAGCCGTAAAAAAGTCGCTCATGACAACACGCTCCTCAAAGTACAGTATTCATTCCCGGTTCATGTTTTTTATTATAGCAACGATAGCACATGGACAGGCGAATGTCTACTAACATGATATTATTTATTGAATGAGCGCAATACCTGCGGACAACTCGGCAGAACGTCTGATTCCACATATTTTTTCTGTGGTGTATAATGCAGGGCGTGCTTGAACAACGGTTGAGCATATTCTTATTTCAGTGAAGGAGGAAATATTTATGAGGAAATCCCTTGCGGCTCTGTCTCTGGCACTTCTTGTCGCACTCTTCGGCGCCTCCTGCGCCCTTGCGACGGAGGTCGCCGTCGTCGATACGGACAAGATCCTCGCCGAATCAACCCCGGGCAGGGCGGGACAGGTTCATCTCGAAGAGGTTCAGAGGGTCCTTCAGAGGGGTACGACGATCTCGCAGTCATGTACCGGGGACGGGAGAACACCCCCGAGGGGCAGAACGCCATCATGCAGGGGCAGGCAGCGCTCCAGCAGCAGATGGTCGTGGAACGGAACGCCGTGATCGCCGTCCTCCAGCAGGAACTCCTGGCGGCTGCCGAAGCGTGGCGAAAGAAGAACCCCAAGATTCAGATGGTCGTCAGCAAAAACCTTCTGCTCGCCTCGGACCCCAAGATGGACGTGACGGCAGCGGTCATGCAGGAGATGAATAGACGGATCCCCAAATTCCCCGACCTCCCGACGGTCACGGTGAACAGGCCAGCACCCGCCCAACCGGCACGCCCTGCCGCAAAACCCGCTCAGCCGACGAAGTAATCCGCTCCTGTCGGGACAACAAATCGTGAACGCAAAAAGGCCCTCCGCAACGGAGGGCCCTTTTTCATGTCGTCCTATCCAGGCCGGTGGCTCGGGTCCGGACTACTTCATGTACTCCGCTCTGAGCTGCTTGGCCGGCACATACTCCGGGTTGATGTCGAGCGTTTTGTCGATCCAGTTCATCGTGAGCGTCCTGTTCCCTATCTTCCGGGCGGACTTGGCTGCCCAGTAGGCGGCGAGATAGTTTCCGTCGTAGCCGTTCGCCGCGCGGGTGAAGATATCCAGAGCCTCTCTGTACCTGCCTGCGTTGAATTTCGTCACACCGTTCCGCTGGAGGATCTTCAGGTTGTTTCTCTCTCCTGCCGAGATGGCGTAGCTGTCGATCACCTCGATCTGATCCGAGGTGTTCGCCTGCGGGCTCTTGACCGTCGGGGTCTTCGCGGGAGCGGGTTTAGCCGCCGGCTGCTTCGTTTGGGTTGAGGTGCCGGTCTTCGTCACGGTGCCCGTATCGGTTACGGTCGTATCCTTCTTTTCTTTCGTCGTCACGGTACCGGACTTCTCCCATCGCTCCGCCTGAGCCTTCAGCCGGGACATCCTCCGCTCCGTGGGAGGGTGCGAGTTAAAGCCGCTCGGCGGCGTCACGAGCCCCGCATCGGCCATGCGCTCGATGGCGTTGTAAATGCCCCACGGGGAGTAGCCGGCTTTGTAGGAGTACTCCACAGCGTAGTCGTCGGCCTCCACTTCCTGTTCGCGGCTGTAGCCGTTTATTGCCAGCATGGCCCCTCCTCCGATGAGGATGTTGCCCAGGTCCCCCGCGCCAAGGAGATGGCTGAGGACACTGGCCGCCACAGCAATGCCCGTATTCCGCTGGGCCGATTTCTGGACGTGCTCCTTGATGCCGTGCCCCGTCTCGTGGGCAAGCACTCCGGCCAGTTCGTCATCCGTCCTGAGAAGGTCAAGCAGCCCTCGCTGCACCACAACCCACGGATTTCCGCTGTTGTCGATGGTGATATAGGCATTGATCTCCTCGGCCTCGTCGTACATCACGAAGGCGCTGAACCCCGTCGCCTTGGCGATGTTCCTCCATATGTCCTCGAAGCGTTGAAGGGAGATCCCCTCCGCCGAGGGCATCTGAGCGCCCGTATTGTACAGGACCTCATTCTGGTGCACCGTCTGGCCGTCGGGCAGAGTCTTCGTCGTGTCTGCGCCGGCGGGGACGGAGAACAGGAACCCTCCGCCGAGGGAAAGCACCCCGGCGAGGAACAGGACGGCTAATACCTGTCGTACGATCTTCTTCATCGTCATCCTCTCCTTATCTGGCAATGTCCTATAGGTTGATAGTACCTCGTCCAACTATTTTTGTGTATCATAACAGGTGGATCAACGGGACAACAAGGTGATTCTACCGTATTTTCACCCTCGAGGGTGAGGCCTTTATTCACCCGGCGAGTCGGGGCAAAACATGCCTCTGTCGACGGGTCGTCCTATTCTCTTGCTCAGAGGAGGTGCTCCCTATAGTTCATCGTCGCGCTGCCTGCTTCGCTCTGTACTTTTTGCTCCACACGGCAATCCCCGCCTTCGCCTGTTCCGTTGCGTCCCCCACCGTAGAGGCTATGGCCGCCCAGATGCTCATGGTTGGATTTCGGGGGACGGATGTCTCCGACGACGACCCCATCGTGGGTCATATCCGTTCGGGGGCCGTCGGCAACGTTCTTCTCTTCGAACGGGACCTTACGGCCGACGGGGGGAGCGATCGCAATATCCGTTCCCCGGAGCAGGTCAAGGCCCTTATACGCACCCTCAAGGCAGCGGTCCCGACGGCCATCCCCCTTTGGGTCGCCATCGACCAGGAAGGGGGCCGCGTTCAGCGCCTGCGCCCCAATCGAGGTTTTCAGGAAAACTATCCGTCGGCCCAGACTCTCGGACAGGGCAGCGTGGACGAGACCCACGCCGTTGCCGGGCGCATGGGACGTGAACTCGCCGACCTGGGGATCGACATGGACTTTGCCCCCGTCGTCGACGTGAACGTCGATCCGCTGAGCCCCGCCATCGGGAAAATCGGGCGGAGTTTCGGCGCCGACCCCGAACGGGTCGCTCGGCACGGGATGGCCTTCGGCGACGGTCTGGAGAGGACCGGAATCCTCCCTTGCCTGAAGCACTTTCCGGGGCACGGAAGTGCGAGGGCCGACACTCATAACGGCGCGGCGGACGTATCGGACACCTGGCGAAGCATCGAGCTCGTCCCCTATCGCCGGGCGTTCGCCGCGGGGTGGTCCGGCGCCGTCATGACAAGCCACGTGTTCCATGCGTCCCTCGACTCGAAATACCCCGCCTCTCTTTCGCGGACGATAACAACGGAGCTGCTGCGAGGCATCCTGGGGTGGAGCGGCCTCGTAGTGACGGACGACCTGCACATGGGCGCGGTGACGGAACACTACTCCATCGAGGAGACGATCCGCCTGGCTGTCCTTGCCGGCGCCGACATCCTGATCTTTTCGAACAACGCACCGGGCAGGACGTACGACCCTGACTTCCCGGTCAGGGCCCATCGGACTCTGATCTCCCTCGTGCGGGACGGGGTCATATCGGAGGAGCGGATGTTCGAGTCCTGGTGCAGGATAACTCGGGCAAAGGAGGAGTGGCAGCGACTCAGGGAAAGGATGCTCCGGCATGGTCGATCGCCCAAATCCATCCGAAGTTCGTGAAGTATCCCGAAGAGCATGCTTCCGTACGCTGGACACCAGGCCGAATGCTTCGGAAAACACACGAAGACCCCGCGGGCCTGCGAGGTCTTCGTTTCATAACGGATTTCTCCGCATCGCTCTCTGGTGCCGGGGGGGGGACTCGAACCCCCATGTGGTCGCCCACGGTGGATTTTGAGTCCACTGCGTCTACCATTCCGCCACCCCGGCGAACAGGGTATTTTGTACCACACTCCCGTAACAAAGTCCAGTCTGTGATCGTCGCGGAGGTCCTGCAAAAACGAGGGAGCCTTTCGGCTCCCTCGCGCTTCACACCCTAGTGCAAAGGCTAGTTCGTGGCGGTGCTCACGGTGCCGTCATCCCACTCGACGGTGACCCTGAAGTATCGGGAACCCTGTGCGATCGTGCCGTCGTCCTCGACGAAGAGCTGAAGGTTGCTGTATCTGGGGACTTCAAAGAGGACAGCGCCCGTCCGCTTGTTGTTGAGCAGACCTCGCCCCGGGGCGACGACGCCGGTGAGCCAGTAGCCGTTATTGGGGATCGTATCCCACACACCGTTCTCGTCGATGCTCTCGAGGGTGATGGTTTCGACCTTCCCCTTTCCCTTGAAGCTGACGTTGAAGAGCCAGTCCGTCTTGCCGTTCTTGGCGACTCGCTCGTTCGGCCCGACATAGTCGCTGCTGGACGCTTTTCTGGGGCCGGACAGGGCCACTTCCTTATCGGAAGATCCCTGTGTTCCGCGATCGGGCGTCGTCCCTCTGGCAGCGTCGCTCGAGACATCCATGACCTGTTTTCTGCCGTCATCGAAGCTGATCGTCAGACGGGATTTCGTCAGCGAATCTCCAAGACTGCCGTTGTTCTCGACGAAGAGCCTGTACTGCGTCCTCTTGCCGATAGGGATGGAGATGGAGCCATTGGAAGAGTTCAGCACCTTCCCGTTCACGTCGGTGATGCCCATGAGCCAGCGGCCGTTTCCGGGGACGGTGTCCCATTCGCCGGCGGGCCCCGCCACGTTCACAAGCTGCATCTCGGTGATCGTCCCCGCGGAGGTAAGGTCCAGGTCGATGGCCCAGTCCTTCTTCCCGTTGCCCGATCTGCTTTCGCTCGCTCCGACAATGTCCTTGTTGTATTCGCCTATAAGGACTGCGGTCCCGCTGTCCTCGGACTCATCACCAGCGCTCGAAACGGCTTTGGTCACGGAAGAGCCGTCGGTGAAACTGACCGTCACCTCGAACTGGGACTTCCCGTTCCGGATCGCCCCGTTGTCCGTCATCCAGAGGTCGAGGGTGATCTTGTCCTTGACGGGGATCTCCACGCTGCCGTCCTGGCTGTTGAGGACCTTGCCGGCCTGGGTGACACCGAGAAGCCACAGCCCGTTCGACGGGATGGTATCCCACTCGGCGGCCTCGCCCTTCACGCTCTTCAGCGCGATGGCGCTGATGGTGTTGCTGCCCTGCACCACGATGCGGGCACTCGAATCGGCGTTTCCGTCGCCTCGAAGGCGCTCGTTGCCGCCCGTGAGGTCACGGTTCTGCTGGACCCACTGCGCCGACGCTATGGCCATGTCCGTCGCGACGCCCTGAGCGGCACCGATAACCCGTTTGGCCGTCGTGTTGTCGTCGAAGGTCACCGTCACTTCGAACTGGGACTTCCCGTTCTTGATGGCCCCGTTGTCGCTCATGAAGAGGTCCAGGGTGACCTTCCCCTGGATTTCGATCCCCAGGCTGCCGTCGGCATTGTTCAGGACCTTGCCGGAATGCGTGGCAGCGACGAGCCACTTGCCGTTGTTCGGGATCGTATCCCACTCGGCGGCCTCACCCTTCACGCTCTTGACAGAGATGGCCCTGATCGTGCCCGTGCCCTGCAGCACGATTCGCGCGCTCGTGTCAGCCGTCCCGTCGCCGCGCAGCCGTTCGTTCTTGCCCGTGAGGTCTCTGTTCTGCTTCACCCAGTCCGCCGAGAGGAACTGCACCTTCGACTGGCCCCCGTCAGTGGTGGGGGCCGTCGTGGCCGTCGCCGCAACGTCGATGGTGGCGGAACTCGTGGAGTTATCAATGAAACGGGCCGTCAGGGTGAACTTCCCGCCTTTGGCAATAGAGCCGTCGTCGGAGACGGTCAGTGTCACACCCATGGCCAGCAGGAACGGCGTCATGGACATGCTGCCGCTGCTCTCCGTCAGAACGGAACCGTCGCTGTTCTTCACCTGAATGCCGGGCACGTTGTTCCCGGACGTCGTATCCCAGACGGACTTTCCGTCAGCCGAGGCAAGCTGGAAGCCCGTGACTGCACCGGCCGTCCCGCTGATGGAGGCCGAAAAAACGGCGTCTGGCTTCCCGTCCTTCTGAACGCTCTCGCCCGGACCCAGGACGTCCTCCCGGATCCCGTGGAAAGTGAACTTGTCCACCTTCCCCATCGCCGCCGCACCAACCGACGCCGTTGCCAGAACAAAGGCCAGAGCAACGAGTGCCACAAACACACCGCTTCTTCTTTTCACCGTCATCCTTCCATCGCTCCTTTTTCTATAAAATTTCTTGACGCAGACTGTCCTACGCAACTGAAACGATTATATCATGGGGGTAGGACGTCGCACGTCGAGGAATCTCCGGGGTGACGTGTATAATAATGACACAATTCTTCCTCGGGACACCCCGAAAAGGAGGCGAAACATGAACACGATCGTTGTCCGTCACTATGTTCCAGCCCCTTCGGCAAAGGGCGCCTGCCCGCACTGCGTTGAAACGGGCGGGAACATCCGCTCCGTCATCGATGAAATAGCTCCAAGACTGAGCGGAATGAACCTTGACGTTCGCCTCGAGACCGTGCCGGTCCGTCAAACTACGGATAATAAGACCGGTAGTTTTAACACCGTCTCGTTCCTCGCGCCCGATGCGGGTATCCCCGACGAGGTCACCATCGAAGAGCTTCTCGACGCAGAGGTCCGCACCGAGGGAGGCGCCAGAACGCTCGTCCTGAACGGGGTCGAGTACGGGGCGCTTCCAAAGGAGCTGATCACCGACGCCATCGTCCGGGTCGTCTTCGCCACCATGGGTGGATGTGGAGGCGGAGGGTGCGGCACCTGCACCGGCTGCCCCGAGTGACCGGCATGGGCGACGTCTGGATCACCACAAAGGGCGGCGACTCGGGAGAGACGAGCCTTGGGGACGGAAGGCGGATTCCCAAGGATCACCCCAGAGTCGAGGTCTATGGGACCCTTGACGAGTGTCAGGCGCACATCGGCATGGCACGGTCCCTCTGCGAATACCCCGAGGTCTCGGCGGAGCTCTGCCTGCTCGAGCAGGAGCTGGGAATTCTCATGGGCTCCATCGCCCTCTACCCTGGCCTGACCTGCCCGAACATCGGGACGATCGAGCGGATCATCGGGACCGTCGCGGACGTGACGGGGAAGCACTTTCGGTTCGTTCGGCCCGGCGACTCCACGACAGGGGCCGCCCTGCACGTCGCCCGGACGGTGGCCAGACGGGCCGAGCGAACGGCCGTCTCCCTGTTCAGGACGGGTGACCTGGCCGGTGACGCCTTCCAGTACATCAACCGCCTTTCGGACGTGCTCTACGCCCTCGCCCTGTGGCACGACCATCTCAGGAGGAGGGACGAGGGCATCTCGGAGACCTGCTCCTGATCTCCTGCCGAAACCGTTCCGGCGAGGTTCAGGGCCTCGCCGGACTCTCCCCGTCGCTCCCCTTCCGGAACCGTCGCCAGTACCTCTGCAACCGCTCCCCCATCTCCCGCTCCCGGCCGAGGTCGCCCGGGAAGTAGAAGCGTCTGGGCTCGTTCAGGTACTGCTGAGGGACCCAGTGCCGCTGGTCATCGTGGGGGTCCAGGTACCCGGACCCGCCCTGCCTGAGGTGGAGGGGCACCTCCTGAAGATCCCCCTGGCCGATGGCCCGCTTCGCGTCGCGCACCGCCGCATAGGCGCTGTTGCTCTTCGGCGCCGACGCAAGATAGATCACGGCCTCGGAGAGGATGAGCGCCGCCTCCGGCATGCCCGTCATATCCGCCCCATAGGCTGCCGACGCCGCGACGACCATGGCGTTCGGGTCGGCGAGTCCGATGTCCTCGGCGGCGGAGATGAGAATGCGACGACAGATGAACCGAAGGTTTTCGCCGCTTTCAAGAAGCCGCGCCAGCCAATACACCGCCGCGTCGGGGTCCGAGCCCCGTATGCTCTTGATGAGGGCCGATATGACGTCGTAGTGGTCGTCTTTGTCCCGGTCATACCGCATGGTGGAGAGAGGGGTGCCCTCCCGGACAACCTCCTCCGTAAGGACGCTTCCGCCGCGGGCCGCAACGGACCCCGCGGTGAACTCGAGCCTCGTCAGCGCCTGGCGGGCATCGCCGCCGGCCATGGAGGCGACGAGGCGGAGCACCGTCTGCTCCGCCTCGATCTCAAGGTCGCCCAGACCTCGCTCCCGGTCCGTCAGGGCTCTTTCGAGCAGAGGAACCAGGTCGTCCGCCGCCAGCGGTTCGAGCTGGAAGACCACCATGCGGGAGAGCAGGGTCTTGTTGATCTCGAACCATGGATTCTCCGTGGTGGTGCCCACCAGGATCACGTCGCCCCTCTCCACGGAGGGCAACAGGGCGTTCTGCTGTCCCCTGTTGAAGTGATAGATCTCGTCGACGAAAGCGATGGCGCTGTGTCCGTCGCCGAGGCGTTTGAGGTTCTCCGCCTCACGCACGAGGTCCCGAAGCTCCGAGACCTTGGCGGACACGGCGTTGATCTCGAGGATGTCCCGCCTCGTCGCAGAGGCCATGAGACGGACGAGCGTCGTCTTCCCCACGCCCGGCGGCCCGTAGAGGATGCAGCTCGGGACCGTCCCCGACTCGAGCAACTTCCGCAGTGGCGCATTCGCCCCGAGGATGTGTCTCTGTCCCGCGTATTCGTCCAGAGTTCTCGGACGCATCCGTTCGGCCAGCAGGGTCTCCCAACGTCGTTTTGGCGCGGCCGTCACCGTTTCTCTCCGAAGAGCAGCGCGTCGGCATCGGCGGCCGAGAGCGTCGGACGGAGCTCCCCGTCCATCCCGTGCACTTCGGCCATGGGGAAACAGCCTGAGAGCACGCGCGCCAGCACGGTGCCCACCGACCGGCCGAGGGCGTCGGGGTCAAGCCCGGGAAGGAGACGCCACTGCCGCGCCGTGACGTGATGCTCCTCAGCGACCTGGAAGTGCAGGATTCCCCGTCCCGCAAGACGAAGAGCTTGGGGAAGGACCTCTGGGGCTGCGCCGTCAAGGCGGACGGCATACTCGCGGTACTCGGCCACGGCCTCGACGCCCCGCTCCTCCGACAGAGCGGCGTACTCCCAGGGGACGAGAGGCTCCGGCGAGCGGAGGGCGGCGACGAAATCGGTAAGCCTGTCGAAGGCCACGTCCGCCCAATGGCTCCACTCCGCTCCGGGCCGCTGAACGAGCACGGCCCGCATGGCAGCCCGCCGCGCGCCGAGAAGGTCGTAGACGAAGTCGCCCACCATGACGCACCGTCCATAGGGGACGCCCATGGTATCGGCGGCGGCCCAGAGCGCCTTGGGGTCCGGTTTGACGGGTTCGGTATCGCGGCTTCGGACGACGGCGGGAAGAGCGATTCCGGCGGTGGACGAAGCGAGGCGGATGGAGTCCAGACAGTTCCGCGACACGACGCACCAGGGTTTCTTCTGTCGATCAAGCCATCGGATCAGGTCGTGGGCACCCTCAACGGGAAACGCCGCTGCCGCGCCTTCCATCTCGATCCGGTAAATATCTGCCTCCAACTGCTCTCGCTGATCGGGTGACAGGCCCAGCCCGGCCTCCACAAGCGGCACCATGCGGCCGCCAAAGTATTTTTCACGGATGGGGGCAAAGCTCAGCTTCGTCTCGGCCAGGACACCGTCCCAGTCGAGGATGAAACCGTCGGCGAAGGCCAGGTGCCAGAAGGGGGGGCGGATATGGGCCATGGGGCTCCTCCTCTCTTTGTCGCATAAAAAAAGGAGCGAGGTCTCCCCCTGCCCCTGTGTCAGGCGCCCCGCAATGTCGTGTCGCGAGTGTCTTGACCCGTTCCCTACGTTAAATGGAGTCCGTCGGACCTTAACTTCGTCGTCGCTTGCGCGTCTCCTCCGTCGGCCCGAACGATCGACCCCGAAGGCACGAGCGTTGGCTCAAGACAAATATCGCGATCACGGGCACCGCAGGGTTTTTCATCTCCTGACCCTGTCGTTATTATACCATAGCCCCGGGGACCGGGCGCTACTGCAAGTCCTTCAGGCTCTCCCTGTAGACGAAGTAGTAGAGCACGGCGACGAAAAAGGCCCCGCCCACGATGTTGCCCAGGGTCACGGGCACCATGTTGGCCAGATACCCGCCCATGCCGACGGAGGAGAGCGCTTGTTCCGTCAGCCCTGACGCCGCTGCGGCGGCCGGGTTGCCCCTGAGGAGCATGCCCACGGTCAGAAAGTACATGTTGGCCACGCAGTGTTCGAAGCCCGACGCGACGAAGGCCATGATGGGGAAGAAGGACGCCCAGATCTTTCCCGTGACGTCCGTGGACGCCATGGTCATCCAAACGGCCAGGGTGACGAGCCAGTTGCACAGGACACCCCGGACGAAGGCCTGCACAAAGGGCTCTGGCCATGGCATCGGTGGCAAGCCCCGAAGCCACGACGAGCACCGCGACGACGATGCCTCCGATAAAGTTGGCGACGTAGACCCAGAACCAGTTTCTGGCTATTTTACGGAAGGTCGTGCAGCCCGCGAGGTACCCTATGGGCATCATGCAGTTGCCCGTGAAGAGCTCCGCTCCGCTGATCACGACCATCATCAGCCCGACGCTGAACACGGACCCGGCCATGAAGGCCGTGAAGCCCTTCCCGAAATGAGCGGGCATATCGTGGGTCACCACGGTCGTCAGCCACGCCGCAAAAGCGATATAGGCTCCGGCCAGAAAGCCCAGCATGAGCATCCTCGGCACCGACAGGCCGCTTTTGATCTTTGCCGTTCCGCATGCCGCCTGGGCCAGTTCAGCAGGCGTCCTCATATTTGCCCATCTCCTTCGTCCCATCCTGTCGCTCTGTTCGTCATCCCCGCTCCACCTCGTACAGGTCGTCTATGTTCTCCTCGATGTACTCCCGGGCGGCCACGGCCAACACCGGATTTTCAAAGGGACTGTCCCCGTCGAGGGCGTCGGCCAGCTCGTCGCTGTCCAGGCGAAACTCCTTTCCCCCGTGCCGGTGGACATAGTGCCACGCGACGGACCCATAGCCCGTGAGGAGCGTTATGAGAGAGGATGGCACGTCGCCGAGCGGGGGTGTGTCGATGTTGTCCTTTCTGAAACTGGCGGACACCGTCGTCCCCACGCCCGGGACCGATTCGAGGGAGAACCGCCCGCCGCAGAGCTCGGCGAGCTGCTTCAGAAAGGGGAAACCGAGCCCCACACGGCGCTCCGTCCGCGTCGTGTAGAAGGGGTCCACAACTTTCCGGACCGTCGCCTCATCCATGCCCCGGCCATTGTCCCGGACGGAGAGAACGATCTCCGTCGGTCCGTCGTCGATCTCGATGAAGACCGCCGTAGCACCAGCCTTGGGCCCGTTCTCCGCTATGTCGAGAAGATGATGCGAGAGCTCCTCAAGCATACCTTCGGCACCCCTGGTTCACGACTCGTCTCTGGGCAGATAGCGTCCCTGCACGAAAAGGGCGACGGCGGCGTCGATTCGTTCGTCCGTAGTGCGCGCCGCCCAGTCCTGACGGCTTTCGAGCCGGACCATGGCGTCCTCGACGGAGTCCGCTATGTGCAGGGCATCGGCGAGGATCATCATCTTCTCCGTGTCCTCCCTCGGGAAGAGGGACGCCGCAAGCCCGAGGAGAATGGTCCCCTGAGCCAACCAGTTCAGCAGGCCCGTCTCCGACGACCAGGCATCCTCGAAGAAGAGGGCCAGGTTGTACTCCTCCGTCCTGTCCACGTCCTCCTCGTCGGGCTCGTCGAAATAGCCGAGGATGTAGAAGGGGACCAGAGGAGCGGCGCGGAAGGCCTCCCAGAGCGCCATGTAGGCGTCGTCTCCGGGCCCCGACAGCCGCCACAGAGCGATGGCCTTGCTGTGGAGCATGGACGCCGACCGTTCGGCGTCGTTCATCGTCGCCTCGAGGACGTCCCTGTCCCTTTTCATCTCGATCAGAATTCGATAGTACAGCGAACGGGCGAGGGTCAGGCCGTCGACGTCGAGGTCGAGCAGCCCGATCGTCAGGTCGAGGGCGTCCTCATGGCGTCCCTCGGAGAAATAGGCAAATCCGAGGCGCTGGAGGACCGCCATGTACAGGCTGCATCGCTCCTGCTCCTCCGGGTCCGACGTGTCGAGGGACGGGATGTCGTCAGAGTCCGCTTCCAGAATCCCCTTCGCCCGTTCAAGGAGCCCGATCTTCTCCTCGGAGTATGGGACGA
Organism: uncultured Synergistales bacterium; assembly: GCA_937897575.1. GTDB lineage: Bacteria > Synergistota > Synergistia > Synergistales > Aminobacteriaceae > CALCQG01. Next base: position 14,376 of record CALCQG010000065.1, read on the forward strand.
CATCCGCAAGGAGCATAAGCCCCTCCACGTTGTCGTCGTCCAGCGCGAGGACCTCCCTGGCCAGTTGTTCCGTCTCCTCGTCGTCCTCGGCGCCGTATAACCGGTCAAGCAGCTCCTCTACCCTGTCCATATCGGTCATGGCATGCCCTCCATCCTCGATGCTACGGCCAGTGTATCCCAACGGCTGGGGGCAGTCAATTATGAGGAAAACACGCCTTTCATTTTTGCCAAAGCTATGCTACCGTGTATTTTACAAGGGATACGGATGTGTTCCGTCCCGCGAGAGGAGGAGATCCCATGAACATGAAGAAGAACCACTGGAAAATGATATCAGTGCTCGTTCTCGCCCTGCTCGTCGCAGCGCTCTCCTTTGACGCCCCCGCTCTGGCGGCGTCGCCCAAGGGGCGCATTCAGGACGCGATCAAGGTGCTGCGGGAGATGGCGGCCCAACAGGACGCCGAGACCATGGGCGATCTGTTGAAGGAGGCCAAGGGCGTGGCTATTTTCCCGTCCGTCGTCAAGGCGGGGCTCGTCCTGGGAGGTCAGTACGGCGAGGGGCTCGTCCTGCGCCGGGATCCGGCGTCGAAGCGATGGTACGGCCCCACCTTCTCCACCATCGCTGGCGCATCGTGGGGGCTCCAGGTCGGAGCCCAGTCCATCGCCCTCGTCCTCGTGATAACGAATGACAGAGGGCTCGAGGGCTTCAAGGCGAACAACGTGAAGCTCGGCGGCGACTTTGCTGTGGCCGCCGGCCCGGTAGGACGTCGGGCCGAGATGAGCACCGACTACAAGCTCAAGGCGTCCATCTACAGCTACTCCATGACAAAGGGGCTCTTCGCCGGGATATCCCTCGACGGATCGGCCGTCAATGTGGACAAGGACGCCAACAAGGAGTACTGGGGCAAGGCGACCACCGCCACGGAGGCTCTGAACAGGGGGGCGTCCTCGGCGGAGATCAAGCAGCTTGTGGCGGAACTGGAACGAGTCATCAACAAAGCGAAGTAGCGGGGACGAAAAGGGCCGCGGCGAACGCTCGTTCGCC
>CALCQG010000066.1 GCA_937897575.1 uncultured Synergistales bacterium
CTGGACACGGTCATCGAGTGGGTTATCCCGCCGCAGCGCCAGGATAACCCACTCGATGACCGTGTCCAGAGGCATGGGAATCATCTCGGCGCCCCGGACGATGAGGTCTCTGTCCACTCCTCGCGCGAAGGCCTTGTCCTTCCATTTCTTCTTCACGGACTTCACCTCGAGGTCCTGGACCGACCGGCTGGGACGGACGAGGGCCGCCGTGATAACGAGCCCCGTGAGCTCGTCCACGGTGAAGAGGACCTTCTCCAGGTCGCTCTCGGGTTTGACGTCGCTGCATATGCTCCAGCCGTGCGTCTGAATGGCCCTCGATATCTCCGTGGGGTACCCCTCTTCGGCCACCCACTTCGCCCCTTCGTGCGTATGCCATGCTCCACAGCGCCACATCGCCGCCCATCTTCTCGGCGAAGAAGGCCATAGTAGCCTCCACGGCCAGGGCGTGCTTGATGTGTCCATCGTCTTTATTGTACTTCTTCAGCAGTTCGAGCGCTTCCTCTCTGGTGTGATCCATGGACGTTCTCCTCCTTTTATTTATCGTTTCAGTTTCATCTCGCCGCCGTCGGCCGGAAGATATCCTCGAGAAGAGGTGCGACGGAGGCGAAGACGGTCTCGGGCAGCCGGTCCACGACGACGGATGCCTCGGCCCGCAGCTGGTGGGCAAGAGGGTCCGGGTAGGGGTGCACGAAGACGATCCGGCGAATCCCCGCATTGATGATGGCCTTCGTGCAGAAGGAGCAGGGTTCGTGCGTGCAGTAGATCGTCCCGCCTGCGGTGCTCGTCCCGACGGACGCCGCCTGGGCGATGGCGTTCATCTCGGCGTGGGAACCGCGGCATATCTCGTGCCGCTCCCCCGAGGGGATGTTGAGGACTTGCCTCAGGCAGCCCACCTCTCCGCAGTGGGGCAACCCCTTGGGCGAGCCGTTGTACCCCGTGCTGATGATCTGGCTGTCCCGGACGATGACGGCCCCCACCCGTCTTCGCAGGCAGGTGCTCCGCGACGCCGCCACCCCGGCGATCATCATGAAATAGGTGTCCCAATCAGGCCGCTGAAGTTCCATTGTGTCTCCCCCCCTGAAATTACATTGGTGTTGATTATAACACCCACCGTCCTGTGTACGGAGGAAGCATGGGACACCACGAGGGCTGAAAATGTGATACCCTTAGCAGAGGTCGGCCGCGACGGGGCAGGATCGATTTCACAGGAAAGGAACGACCTATGTCTTTTCTTCGGATATCCGACAGGAAAGTCCTCTCATGGTGTCTCTACGACGTGGGAAATTCAGGCTTTGCGACGACGGTCATGGCCGCCGTCTACCCCGTGTACTTCCGGGAAGTGGCCGCCCAGGGGCTCGCCCCGAACCTTCCTGCGGCCTATTGGGGCTATGCCTCGGCCATCGCCCTTCTCGCCAGCGCCTTTTTCACCCCCATACTGGGCGCCATGGCCGATATGCGGGGCTCGAAAAAACAGTTCCTGTTCCTCTTCACCACCGTCGGCGTCCTGTGCACGGCGGCCATGGCCGCCGTCGGCCCGGGAGACTGGTTCTCCGCCCTGCTCTTCATGATCGGCGGTACCATCGGCTTCTCTGGCGCCATCGTATTCTACGACGCGCTGCTGCCGTCCCTCGTGCCGGCAGACAGGATCGACACCGTCTCGTCTCAGGGCTTCGCCCTCGGCTACCTCGGCGGGGGGATGCTGCTCGCCGTCAACCTGCTCATGATCCAGCTTCTCCCCGGCACGCTGGGCGCCCGCCTTTCGTTTCTCTCCGTCGCGCTCTGGTGGACCCTCTTCTCTCTGCCCATCCTCTTTGCCGTCGACGAACCACCCTCCCAGCCCCGGCCCGATGACCGCGCGGGGCCCCTTTTCTCAGAGGCCCTCCGGCGACTCGCATCGACCTTCAGAGACATCCGGAGCTATCGGGACCTCTTCGTCTTTCTCCTCGCCTTTTGGTTCTACAACGACGGCATTGGGACCATCATCCGGATGGCGGCGATCTACGGCTCCTCCCTCGGGATCTCCATGTCCCAGCTCGTGGGGGCACTCCTCGCCACGCAGTTCGTCGCCTTCCCATTCTCTCTCGCGTTCGGCGCCATGGCGGGGCGCGTCGGCAGCAAGCGGGCGATCCTCATCGGCCTCTCCTTTTATATCGTCATCACCTTCGCATCGCTCTTCGTATCCAGGGCATGGCACTTTTGGGTGCTCGCCGCGGCGGTGGGCATGGTGCAGGGGGGCGTTCAGGCGATCAGCAGGGGCTTCTTCGCCTCCATGATCCCCAAAGGACGGGAGGCGGAGTTCTTCGGGTTCTACGACATATCGAGCAAATTCTCGGGCATCGTGGGCCCCTTCGTCTTCGGGTTCGTCACGCAGATCCTCGGTTCGAGCCGCATCGCCATCGCCATCCTGTCCTATACGTTCATCCTGGGCATCGTCATTCTCAGGAGGGTCAGAAAGGAATAACCTAGATAG
>CALCQG010000067.1 GCA_937897575.1 uncultured Synergistales bacterium
GGCGACGTGCTGGAAGGCGTGGCCATCGAGCCGGGAAAGGTGTTCATCGAGATCGTGACCCTCGACTCCGAGGGGTGCGCCCCCTGCCAGTACATGTGCGAGGCCGTCGCGTCGGTGCAGGACCGGTACGGAGACAGGCTCACCTGGCGCGAGTCCCTCATAAAGAGCGCGGCGGGCATCAAGAGAACCATGGCCCTCGGCGTGACCACCCTGCCCACGATGCTGATCAACAACGAGGTGGTCTTCGACAACATCACCCCGACGGAAGAGGAGCTCATGAGGGAGATAGACAAACGTCTGTAACCCCCGGTGAAACCCCGTGGATTCACTCCACCGCATAACAGGGGAGGGTGAGAGAAAACAAAAAACCGTGGCACCGCTCGAACGAGACAGGGTTCATCACTTTGTGAAAGAGGGGAAGACTCATGGAAAACGGTACTCTCAAAAGACCTAGTTTCGGACTGGCTCTTATGACCTTCGTGGGCGTGGCCGCCATCATCAGCTACGGGCTTCTCGGCCTGGGGCTCGACGCTCACGTTCCCATCGCCCTGGCCGCCACGTTCGCCGGCCTCGTGGGCAAAATCGCCGTCGGCATCTCCTGGAAGGACATGTTCAGGTCCATCGCCGACACGATCACCTCCTCCGCCGAGACCCTTCTCATCCTCATCACCATCGGCATGCTCGTGGGGGCTTGGGTGCAGGCCGGTGTGGTGCCGGGCATGATCTATTACGGCTTCAACCTCCTCACCCCGGGGATGTTCCTCCTGGCCACACTGCTTATATGCTCCATAGTGTCCGTGGCCACCGGCTCCTCATGGGGCGTCGGGGGCACGGTGGGAGTTGCCCTCATGGGCATCGCCATCGGCCTCGGAATTCCCGCTCCCCTCGCAGCGGGCGTCATCATCTCGGGCGCCTACTTCGGCGACAAGATGTCCCCCCTCTCCGACACGACGAACCTCGCGCCGGCCGTCTCCGGGTCCAACCTCTTCGACCACATCCGCGCCATGGTCTGGACCACCACGCCGAGCTATATCATCGTCGTGGGGATCACCATCTTCCTTGGGTTCAAATACGCGGCGGGGACGGGCAATTTCGACTCGGCCAAGATCCAGGCTCTCCAGACCCTTCTGGCCACCGAGTTTCACATCACCCCGCTCTACACCGCCATCCCGGCCCTTATCGTCCTCGTCCTCGCCGTCATGAAGTACCCCGCCGTGCCGAGCATGATCGCGGGGACTCTTGCCGGATCCGTGAGCGCCCTGATGCAGGGCAAGGGTCTGTCGGAGACCCTGGAGGTCATCCACTACGGATATCACTCCACCATAGCGACCAAAATCTCCGAGACAGCCGTGACGGAGCTCCCCGCGATCCTGACGGAGAGCGGCATAGCGGGCATCACCCCCGAGGTGGCTCATGAGGCCAGCGGCATCCTGACGGAGCTCCTGAACCGGGGAGGCATCGACAGCATGATGTGGTCCCTCTCCCTCATCATGATCGCCCTCGCTCTGGGCGGCGTCATGGAGAGCTGCCGCTACCTCGACGTGCTCCTCACCCCCATGCTCCGGAAGGTCCGCACCGTGGGCGGTTTCGTCTCCCTCGTCATGGCGTCCTCCTTCACGAGCAACGTCTTCCTCGGCGACCAGTACCTGGGCATCATCATCCCGGGACGGATGTTCAAGGACGCCGTGGCCCACTCGGACCTTTCGCCCAGGATGCTCTCCCGCACCCTGGAGGACTGCGGCACCATGACGGCGGTCCTCATTCCCTGGACGGGGTGCGGAGCCTTCCAGTCCGCCGCCCTCGGGGTACCCACCCTTGCCTACGCCCCCTACTGCTTCCTGAACTACGTCAACCCCTTCGTGGGGATCGCCATGGCCTACATGGGCATCGGCAACTACTGGGGGAAGAACGGGGCCGACCGGGTCGAGCGACGCACCGCCCTGACCTTCGATCTTTCCGAAACGGCCCCCTCCGTCGACGAAAAAGCGTAAAATTATCCAAAAGCGCCGGGGATCGCCCTACTGAACGAGGCGATCCCCGGCGGACGGCAGACCGGCGGACCTGTTCGCCACACCCCTTCCGAGACCGTATGAACACTGAACAGGCGCCGTGAAAAGACGAGGAGCGTTGCCCATGAACGACAAGGAGCTCTCTCTCCTGTTCCACCCGTCCGGGCGCACCGGACACGGACACCCCGGCGAGACCGTGGGGGCCGTCGCAACCCGGGCCGGAGTCCCTTTGGCGCAGCCCTGCGGCGGAGCCGGGGTCTGCGGCAAGTGCCGCGTGCTCCCCGCGGCAGGGGCAAACTTCCTTGACGAGGTCACCGAGACGGAGCGGGAGCGGCTCGGCCCGCACCTTCTGGCCGAGGGGGTCCGCCTCGCCTGCTGCGCCCGTCTCGAGGGCAGCGGCGAGGTGACGGTCATGGACGATGTGGCGGCGGCGAACCTTCAGATCCTGGGCAGCATCGGCACGGAGCCCATAGGTGATTGGGACGGCGGCAGGACCGGCTGCGGCGTGGCCGTGGACCTCGGAACCACGTCGGTGGTCTGCTGTCTTGCCGACCTGGAGCGGGGGGAGATCCTGGACGTGGACTCCTTTCTCAACCCCCAGGTCGTCTTCGGCGACGACGTTCTGTCCAGGATCGCCTACGCCTCCTCGGAGCGGGAGGGGCTTTCCCGCCTCCGGGACGTCGTGACGAACGCCCTGGATCGCGGCATCCGAGCCATGGCGGAGCGCAGCGGGAGAAGGACGGAGGACATAGGCCGGATCGTGGTGGCGGGCAACACCGTCATGGAGCACCTCCTCCTCGGCGTCTCCCCGAAATCCATCGGCAGGAGCCCCTACAGACCGACGTTCCTCAAGTACCCCCCCGTCCCGGCGGCGGACCTCGGGATCCACATCCACCCCGACGGGCTGGTCCACCTCATCCCGAACGTGGCGGGCTACGTGGGAGGGGATATCGTCTCGGGGGCGACCGCCCTCGCCATGGACGAAAGCCCCTCCCTGCGCCTCCTCGTGGACGTGGGGACCAACAGCGAGATCGTCCTCGGCGACAGGGACAGCCTCCTCTGCTGCGCCGCAGCGGCGGGGCCCGCCTTCGAGGGGGCGAGGATCCAGTGCGGCATGAGGGCGGAGTCCGGCGCCATCGAACGGGTCCGCCTCGCCCCCGACGGGCGGGGGATCGAATACGAGACCGTGCGCGACGCCCCGCCTCGGGGGATATGCGGGTCCGGCCTGGTGGACGCCGTCGCCCTGCTCCTTCACCAGGGCATCATCGACCGGTCCGGTCGGTTCACCATGACGGAGGGTTCGGGGCAACGATGGTTCGACCCCCGCTTCTCGAAGGACGACAGGGGGATGGTCCGGTTCCTCCTCGCTGACCACGGCGACCGGCCGCTCTTCATCACCCAGAAGGACGTCCGGGAGGTCCAGCTCGCCGTGGGGGCCATCCGCGTGGGGGCGGAGGTCCTTCTGGAGCGGCGGGGCGTCGCCATGGACGACGTGGACGAGATTCTCCTCGCCGGAGCCTTCGGGAACTACATCCACGTGGAGAACGCCATGGCCATCGGCCTGCTCCCTCCCTTCCCTCCCGACAGGGTGCGAAGCGTCCGGAACTCGTCGGGCCTCGGGGCCTGCAAGGCCCTGGCGTCCGAGGCATTCCTCCGGAGGACGCACGAGGCCGCCAGGAGGATGTCCTACGTGGAGCTCTCCACGCTCCCCGACTTCCAGCCCCGCTTCCTGAGGGCCCTGACCTTCTGATGGACCATCACGAGGAGCACCCCATGAAGACCATCAGGCTGTACCTCTCCAACTCGTTGCCCCACAGGGACGGGATCATCGAGGAGATGGACGGCCCCTCCTTCTCCACCGCCCTCGAATCCCTCGTGGCCCAGTACGGCGCCATGGGGGAACGGTACCTGAAAGCGGCGGACAGGTTCGTGGACTTCTGGCGCGATGAGGTGGCAGGGGGGTGCATCGACCCGAAGGCCCGGGTCCTGATCCTCCACCCCGAGGAGATGGAGAGACGGTTCTCCGCCGTGCTGGACCGCTGCGAAACCCGACCGGAGCGGACCGTCCTCATGGTGTGGACCATCGGGGAGGCCCTGGAACGGCGCAGCGCCGCCATCATGAGCGAGAAGGGGCGCTCCATGGAGGGGCTCCTCCTCGACGTGGCCGGCTCCATCATGCTGTACAAGATGCACGCCGCCCTGCTGGGCTGGGTGGAGACAACCCTGGCCCCGCTCCTGGGAAAACCCGTCTCCGGAGAGCTGTACCCCGGGTTCGGGGGGATGCTCCAGGACGTCATGGAGGACATCGAGAAAAACGCCCGCACCGATGAGACCATCGGCGTGCGCGCCCGCGGCGCCGGCATGCTGCACCCGAGGAAGACCCAGTGCTCCTTCGTGGTCCTCGGACAGAGCACAACGGACCGGTGGGACGTGGTCCTCCCCTGCTCCCCGTGCACCGGAGCGAAGTGCCTGTACCACCAGCTCGGAGGGTGCCACCTCACCGTGATGGGCGGCGGGCGCTTCGACGGGGCGGGAAAGAGGGAGACGCCATGAAGAAGTGTGCCGTGGTGCTGCTCTCGGGGTTTCTCGGGAGTGGCAAGACGACGGTGCTCCTCCACCTCCTCGGGGAGGTCCCGCCCCAGGAGACGGTGGTGGTGCTCATGAACGAGTTCGGCCGCATCGGCGTGGACGGGGACATCATCCGTCGGGACGGCCTCGAGATCCTGGAGGTGAACAGAGGGTCCATCTTCTGCGCCTGCGCCAAGGGGGACTACCTGAGGGCCCTGCACACCATACTCCGGGACTACCGCCCCACCGTCCTGCTCGTGGAGGCCAGCGGCGTCGCGGACACGAGGGACATGCGGCGCGACCTGGAGACCGGGCGTCTGGGCGACTTCTACGAGTTCCGGGGCAACCTGTGCGTCGTGGACGGTGAGCACTTCATCGAGTGGGCGGACCTCTTCAACGCAGTCTCCGTACAGGTGGAGACCGCCACGGCGGTGGTGCTCAACAAGACGGATCTCATGACGCCCGAAGCCCGTGACGCCGTGCTGAAGGCGGTGAGGTCGCTGAACCCCTCCGCCCCTCTCCTCGAGACGTCCTTCGGGCGTGTTCCGTGGGCGTGGGCGCTCCCGCCGAAGGAGACGGAGACGTCGGACCGAACGCTCCCCACGGACGAGGAGTGGGACATCTTCATCCAGTCCCGTCTCGAGGACGAGGAGGGACACCTCGCCCCTCCCGACGCCTTCTATGCTCAGAGCATCCTCTGGAAGGGGGACGGCGACGCCTTCAGGGAACTCCTCGCCGGCCTCCCCGACGACGTGGTGCGGGCGAAGGGGTACTTCAGGGAGGGGACGGGATGGACCCTCTTCGACGTGGTGCACGGGGGGAGGATATCCTACGCCCCTCTGGAGGCCGCCCCCTCGTCGGGGGAGAACGTCGCGGTGTTCATCCGCCGCCGGGAAGACCTTCAGGAGCTCCCCAAAAAACTCTTCGCCGCCGGGCTCAAGGTCACGGCCATCCGCAATTAGTAGTAGGCGACCAAAACTCCTGCGCCCATTCATGGGCGTGGGAGTTTTGTGTCGATCACTATCCCGAGGAACAACGTGACGAGGGATGGAGATGACCAGGTGTCAGTCACTCCCTCGCGTCGCTCGGGATAGCAGGCAACCGGCGATCTGACCCGCAGGGTCAGGAGCCGAGTTGATCGCTGCCTCGTCAAACTCGGCATAGCATCTGACTCAGCACGCTTCGCGTTGCTGGTCCTCTGCTATCCTTTAGGACCGCAGGCAGCCATCGAGTCGAGCACAGCGAAGACAAGATGTGCTGTTCGCAATCCTTTAGGACAATCGGAGGCTAATAAGCCAAGGTACTTGGCGAGTTGAGCCCATTGCTATTACGGAACAAAGCGAAGATACTCGGGCGCTTGGAACGGTGGAACGAGAGCACCACTCCGTGGGTCGGGGCTTATTTCACTCAGACCGGAGGCTCCGAATCCTGGCAGGCGGCGGCCACCGCCTCGGCCAAGCGCTCCACGTCGTCGCAATAGGCCCGAAGGGTGCCCGCCCATGTGCGAAGGCACGCGTTCCCCTTTTCGGTGAGACCATAAACGTCCCGGGCGGGGCCGCTTCGCTGGGTCTCCCGCTTCGAGCGGAGAAGTTCAGCCTGCTCCATCTTCCGAAGGGTTCGGTAGAGCCCCGTGGGGTCCACCCTCTGACACCCCTCGAAGTCCGCCTCGCGGAGGCGTTTGAGAATCGCGAAACCGTGCAGCTCCTCCCTGCTCAGCAGGAGCAGGATGGAGGGCTGCAGAAACCGGTCCAGAAAGGACCCCCGGCAGGGACACTTCTCCTCGATAGCCACGACGGCTCCCCCTTTTTTGCATTGTCACACCCTGAACGAAGAACCTGTGCAAAAAGTATAGCACCTGGCACAATCCACCCGCTTGACAGCGGAGTTCTTCCCTCCGTATACTGACTTCAATTAGACTAAGTCTACTAGTCATTCATACTTTGAGCAAAGAGGGGAAAGAGACATGAAACGAATCGTCAGGGGGCTTCTGGTATGTGTTCTGGGAGCTGCGGTCTGCACCGCGTCTCCGGTATGGGCGGAAAAACCTGTGATCACCGTAGCGAACACGGGGACGAGCATCAAGGCCGCCATGATCGTCCTGGCGCACCAAATGGGGTATTACGGGGAGGAGGGTCTGGACGTCCGGATCGAGCAGATATCCAACCTCAACGAGGGCGCCACTGCCGTCCAGATGGGAAAACTGGACGTTCTCCCCCTGGGGATCATTCCCACGGCCGTCTTCGTCTCCAAGGGGGCCGATCTCGTGGTCTTCGGCGGCACCATCGCCGAGGGGAGCCAGGCCGTAACGCTGCCGGAGAACAGGGATATGTATGAGGACCTCGCCGCCTTCAGGGGAAAAAAGGTGGCGGTGGTGCGCCCGGAGACGGGGCACATGATCATGAAGGCCCTCATCCGGAAGGCTGGGGTGGACCCGGAGCGGGATATGGAGTACATCATCCTCGACGGCTTTCAGTCGGTCATAGAGTCCGTCCGGAAGGGGGCCGTGGATGTTGGGTTCGTGAACAGCGGCTTCGGCTTCATAGCGGAGAAACAGGGGCTTGCCGTGGCCTTCAACGTAGGCAAGTGGGCCCCAGGGGCGGTATGCTGCCGCCAGACCACCTCACGCGCCGCTCTTGAGAGCAAGAGGGGCGCCTTCGTGAAGTTTCAGGTGGCCAACCTGCGGGCCTTCGAACTCTTCAAGAACGATGAAAGGACCACTATCCGCCGCCTGGCCGAGTTCTCCGGCCAACCCGAGGACTATGTTCGCCACTGCCTGTACGGCGGGGTTATGATATACACCCTCGATCCGGTGAAGAAGCGGGTCCTCGATTTTTACGAGGTCATGAAGGCCAACGGCGACATCGATCCCGCGACCCCCTACGGCATGGAACACGCCGTGGATACGACGGTGTACCGGGACGCCCTCCGGGAGGTACGAACCCGCTTCCCCGAGAGCGAGGTCTTCCTGAAACTGGAGAAGGAGTTTGCCGAGAATAACTGAAGGTGCTCCCGCGGCTGCCGTAGAGGCACGAGATCTTTCGTTCCGCTACGGCGCCGGGGAGCCTCCGGTGTTCCGAAACCTGAACTTCCGGGTGGAACCCGGGGAGTTTGTCTGCCTCTTGGGCCACAGCGGCCGGGGCAAGACTACCCTGCTCCGCCTCGTGGCCGGCCTCGATGCCCCGTCGTCGGGAGAGCTCCTCGTGGAGGGGCGTCCCGTGACGGGCCCCGGCATGGACAGGGGGATGGTCTTTCAAGGAGCCTCCCTCTTCCCGTGGATGACTCTGCTGGAGAACGTGGTCTTCGGCGTCCGCCGGGCCATGCCGGAGCTCTCACGCCGGGGCGCGCGGGAGAGGGCGGCGCAGTTCCTCGACCGGGTGGAGCTCCTGGACAGCGCGGACAAATACCCCGCGCAACTTTCCGGAGGCATGGCCCAGCGGGGTGCCATCGCCCGAATGCTCTCCATGAACGCATCCATCTGGCTCTTCGACGAGCCGTTCAGCGCCCTGGACCCTCCGAGCCGACGGGCTCACCGCTCACTGGTGAGGAAGCTCTGGCGCGACCAGACCCCCCGCCGCACCATCCTCTTCGTCACCCACAACGTGGACGAGGCGGTGCGGATGGCGGACCGCATCCTTTTCCTCGGAGGGGACGGCGAGGGGGACATGCCGATCTCCCTGAAGCGTGAGGACGGGGGCGCCGAGGGGATATCCTCCCTCAAGGGGCATCTCGCGGACCTGTTCGCTTCCGGAGGACCGAAGGGGAACGAGGTATGAAGAGGCGATATCTCCCGCTCGTTCACGTTCTCCTCGCAGTGCTGGTCCTGCTGGTTCTGCTTCCGGGAGGCACGGCCTCCTCGCCGCCGTGGATGTTTCTCGGTGCGGTGGCCTTGACGGAGGGCCTGTACCTCCTCCGCTTCCGCCGATCCTCCGACGGAGCGGCGCCCTCGCTGCTCATCGCCATATTCTGGACTCTGCTGCTCCTCTGGGAGACGTACACAACCCGTCTGGGGCTGGCGAACATCATCCTCGTGCCGACTCCGGAGGATGTCTTCCATGTCTTCCTCACCCACCGGAGTCTCATGATCCGAGGGATCTTCTCCTCGTTGCAGCTTCTTTCGCTTGGCTTCGCCATCGGGCTGACTGCCGGCGTGGGGCTTGGGCTGACCGCCGGGTGGTTTCCCCTTCCCAGGGATGTCCTGGCCCCCGTGGCACGGGTCATGAGCCCCATTCCGCCCATCGTGTACAGCCCCTACGTGGTGGCCCTGATGCCCTCGTTCCGGAGCGCGGCGGTGGTCATCCTGGTGCTGGGCATCTTCTGGCCCACCTTCATGAACATGATGGCCCAGGCGCAGGCCCTGGATCGGCGGATCATCGACGCTGCCCGGATGATGAACGTCAGCGGCGCGGAGATGGTCTTTCGCATCCTGCTGCCCTCGGTGACGCCGGGGCTTTTTTCGGGGCTCCGGGTCTCCCTCTCCACCTCCTTCCTGCTCCTCACCATGGCGGAGATGACGGGCGCGGCCAGCGGGCTGGGGTACTTCATAAAAAACTACTCGGACTACGCCAACTACACCAACGTGGTGGCGGGCATATTTCTCGTAGGAGCGGTGGTCACGGCCCTCAACGGCGTGATAGGGGCCGTGGAGCGTCGTGTGGTCCGATGGAAGCGCTGAGAAGAGGGAACGGCCATGAGAACCGAAAAGGAGGAGAGCGGTATGGAGCACTGTCCCGTATGTGAAAAGAGCGTGGAGAGGACGGAGACGCCCATGGACTGCGCGCTGTGCGGAAAGAGGGCCTCTCCGGGGCGGGTCTGCGCCGAGGGGCATTTCGTGTGCGACGACTGCGCCCGCCTCAGAGACACGCTCCTCGCCCATGCGACCCGGGAGGGAGCCGACAGGAGGAACCCCGTGGCGATCCTGGCCGGGCTGATGGACGAACCGGACATCCCCATGCACGACCCCGTTCATCACATCCTCGCCCCGGCGGCGTTGCTCGCGGCGTACCACAGGTCCGGAGGGGCGGTGAACCTGTCCCGGGGGATGACCGAGGTGGTTCGAAGAGGAAGACGGGTCCCCGGAGGGACCTGCGGTTTTTGGGGCGCCTGCGGTGCCGCCATAGGCGCCGGCATCTTCATGAGCGTCATCACAGGAACCTCGCCGTACAGCGACTCCACCTGGGGCCTGTGCAACCTCGCCACCGCCCGGTGTCTCGAGGTCATGGGCGCTCTGGGCGGGCCGCGATGCTGCAAACGAACCTCCTTCCTGACGGTGCACACGACAGCCCTCTTCGTCGAGGAACACCTCGGAGTAACCATGAGCCTGCCGGAGGCCATCCGGTGCACCCACTCCTCGAGGAACGGCGAGTGCATCAAGGAGAGGTGCCCCTTCTTCGGAGACTGACGCCCTCCTCCAGAAAAAACCTCGGCGGCCGCCTCCTGGACGAAGGGGGCTGGCCGCAACAGCATCGCGAGCCTCGCGGTTCCGAACTGAGGCAAGGGGAGCTTCACCGTCTGTCCAGATCGGTTCCCGCAGGCAGTCTGCTGTCGGACCACGCGTCGACGCCATGGAAGAGACCCGACCGGCGCGCCCTCCCCCCACCCCCGCAGCGGACCGACGGATCATCGCGCTTTTGTGTCATCTGTCCCGTGCAAAAAATATCATTTGACGGAAGAGAACAAATTAAGTATTCTTCGAGACGAAGAGCGACATCCGGCAGAATTGAACCGACTTTGCCGCCGTTTTCCCGTGCCCACCCGGAGAGGAGACGGCCCGTTTCACAGCACGCCGAAGGGCGGATGAGGAGGAGTACAATGGCACGCAATGAATTCACCATTGCATCGCACGTACTGGACGAGGTCAACTGTTTCCTGTCGGACCCTGGGAACCAGGCGATGGCCGACCTCAGGAGGGTGGTCGCGAGGTACGGCTCCGTGGACGAGATCAACGAGCGGGCGCGGGAGGCCGGCAAGGTGGAGTCTCTTGTGAAGAGGCTCGAGCGGATGAAGTCCCCCTTCGTGAAGGACCTCGAGGAGATGGCGGCCCTGCGGGACGGCGGCAAGTTCGTCGCCCTCTCGGAGTACCGCGCCCGCATCTCCCCGAGCCGAGCCGCGTGGGACTACGACTACGCGAAGGCTCCCACCCTGGAAATCAGCGCCCTCCAGTACTTCCCCTGGCTCGTCGCCGAGGTGAAGGAGGCCGTCAAAAAGGGCGAGGTGCTCCCGGGGCGCTTCATCCGGGTCCGGAAGATGAAGGAGCAGGAGGCCGACCCCCAGGGCGACCTGCTCGCCGTCCGGGCCGCGACGAAGATCCTGGGCGCCACCTGCGTGGAGACCCTGGACACCAAGGGTGTGGACGGCTCCAACATCCATCTGAACGGGCCCGAGACCATCACGGGGTACTTCGGCGGCATCGGCCAGCCCAACGGGCACCCGCTCCAGTGGGTGGACGAGGTGCTGCACTACTATGTGAACTACGGCGTGGACGAGGTGCTCAACATCAACGCCGGCACCGTCTTCCTCGGGTACCTACTCTACCGCATGGGCGTGAACGTCCGGTTCAAGATCTCCGTCTTCATGGGGACGGACAACCCCTACTCCGTGCTGTGGACGCTGCTGGCAGCCCGCCTCTTCGCCCGCCCCGACGGGACGACCCCCCTGGCCGGCTTCAACCTCTCCAACGCCATCGACGACGCCCATATCCTCAAAGCGGCCAGGATCCGTCAGGAGCTGGGCCTCGACGATCAGGTGCGGATCGAGCACCACATCACCGAGACCTGGAAGAGCATCGTCCGTCAGCCCTACGACCGGAGGGCCGGCCTGCTCGAGCTCGTCAAGACCGTGCCGAACATCTCGGCGAAGCACGAGGGCGGCAACCCCGAGGACGAGAAGAAGCTCGCCCATCCGTCGGACATCCTGGACTACTTCCGCGAGAAGAAGGAGGTCGAGGCGTCGGGGGACATGGCCGACCTTCAGAAGAACTATCTGCTGAAGCACAAGGCGGTGAACACCACCGCCGAGGCCCTGACCAGGGCGGGCGTCGGATTCATCGCCGCCGGAGCCCACAGACTCTAGAAGAATCGAAGCATCTCGAAGGGTGGGGGCGCCGGACGAACCATCGGCGCCCCCCGCGCCGTCGCCTCTTCTCCTCTGGCGGACGTCCCCCACCCGGGCCTTCGCCGTCGGGAACGGAGAGAGACGACCCACGTTCCATGCCCCTCCGTCTCTTTTCAAAAGCTCTTTTTGGGAAAAACAGGACGCGACAGGCTCCGCGTCCCTGAGGATCTGTTCTCCCGACGAGTCCCCGACAGCGGTGCACTGAAGTTGCCTCCGACGTCGACCATGAGCGAAACGGCGGAGTCTGTGCCACCCGGGGCATCGAGCGCGATCCGAATCTGTACAACGAACCCGAAGAAGCGCCCACCACCCTGCCGCCGGGCACAGAGCGGGAGAACACAATGTCCGTACGGGACGCTGCCCCCGTTCCCCCGGTCGGCCCTCTCGTTTTGAGGCAGAGGCGGATTGACGACCACCCTCCTCTTCGCCCCCTGTCTGAGCTCATCCAACTGTCCTTCGAACCCTTTTGCGTCCGCGGCCATGTCCCTTTTCGCCCCTCTCCGTCGAGGTTCGGGGTCACCCGCCCGGCTCAGTCCTAACGCCCGACGAATGCGCTGAGCCTCCGATGAACAGCGCGGAGTGCCCCTCCGGCCGCGGGTTTTGTGTGCTCGGGCGGGCACCTTGCCCGCCGGAGCCGAGAAAGGGTATACTGTACAAAAGTTGATGTGGACGGTCATGTTCTCGAAGGATAAAAAATTTTATGCGTTCGGGCTTTTCATCTGGTTCTACCTGACCCTCGAGCTGTGGATCAACGAGAGGGCTGGTGTTGTATTGGGCGCCGAGCGCGTCCTGATCCTCTACGGCGCCGGGGCGTGCGGCGTCGCCCTCGGGTTCTTCCTCTTCAGCGCCCTTTCCAGCGGAGAGGGCGACGGCGGCCGAAAGGTCACCCTCCTCGCCTCGTCGGGCGCCGTGCTCGCCCTGTCGGCGGCGCAGCTTCTCTCCACCCCCGCTCTCTTCGTCACGGCCGTCCTGCTGGCCACGTTCTGCTCGGGGCTCCTCGGGGCCCGAACCCTGGACGCCCTGTCCCAGGCTCATCACGACAGCCCCGTCCTCGGGCGGTCGGTGGCCCTCTTCTACGGGGCGGCCTTCCTCTGTCAGCAGGCTGTGACCCTGGCGGCGCCGCACCTCGGCGGTGAATCGCTCAAGCTCATCCTGCTGCTGGCTGCGGTGCCGGCCATCCCATGGCTGGCCGCGCCGGGGGGCAAACCCTCGAACGCCGGCCCTGCCGCCCCGGAAAGGGGCGAACAGCCCGCCTCGCTGCTCCTCGGGCTTCTTGCCGTCACGGGGCTCCTCTCGGCCCTCGTGGGGCTGAACGACGGCATCATCACGACCCTCCACGCCGAGGGGCACTTCGACGTCTCGGGGTTCACCCGCCTCTTCGCACCCCCCGGGCTGCTGCTCGCCGGGTGGTGCGCCGACGTGCGCGGAGGTCGATACCTCTCCCTGGCCTGCACCGTCGCCATGGCGGGCATGACCCTCGCCGGTCTGCTCTTCGACACACCGAGCACCTTCTGGGCGGCGGGCGCCTCCATGTACTTCCTGGGGGCCTTCATGAGCATCTACACCATCGTGCCCTTCCTCGCCGCGGCGCCCGGCACCCCGAACCCCGCCCTGTGGGCCTCCGCCGGCAGGGGCGTCAAGTACCTCGTCACCGGCATCACGGCCATCTTCGGGCAATTCCTCTTCCAAAGGCTTTCCGTCACCGGCTTCACCGCCGCCTATACTCTGCTGCTCTGCGCCCTCCTCGTCGTGATCTTCTTCATGGACAGGGTATCCGAAGGGCTCTCTCCGCGCGAAGAGAGGGAAAAAGATGTGCCGCCCTCCCGGGAGGACCTTCTGAAAAGGTACGGGATCACAAGCCGGGAGGCCGAGGTCCTCGTCCTCCTCCTCGAGGGGAAAACCACGGCGGAGGCCGCTGAACATCTCACGATCTCCGAGAGCACCGTGAAGTTTCACGTGGCGAACCTCCTGAAGAAGACGGGGGCGAAAAACCGCGTGGAGCTGGCGACCAAACTCATGGGGCAGAGCCTCCCGTAGCGGACGAAAACCCTCTTCCCCCCTTCTTTCATTCAATCCTATCCTTTCGTACAGGTCTCTTTTTCGAAGAACTCCCCCTCCGGCCAGTCGAGGTCGGCGCGTCTCCCATGCTATAACGTCCGTGAAACTGGAGATCCGCACAATGCACAGAGGAGGAGTGCCCCATGTCGAAACGCATCTGCCCGCACCATCGTCTTATTCTCCTGGTATTCATTATTCTTCTCGGCACCATCGCCCCGCCTGCC
The DNA here is from genome assembly GCA_937897575.1 of uncultured Synergistales bacterium. Classification (GTDB taxonomy): domain Bacteria; phylum Synergistota; class Synergistia; order Synergistales; family Aminobacteriaceae; genus CALCQG01. The sequence continues at coordinate 13,970 of CALCQG010000067.1, forward strand.
TGGGGCATAACGGTCAATACGACGGTGGTGGCGGACAGCGCCAATCCGAGCGGTCCCGTCAACATCGGCCAGATCACGGGGATCGCCGTCTCGGGCGAGAGCGGCGCCGATGCCGTAGCGGGAGGGAAACTCGTCTTCCCGCAGCTCGGCCTCGTGACCGTCGCGTCGGGCGGCGCCGACTACATTCAAGGACTGAGGGCCCAGGGAGGCGCCATCGAGGTCCTCTCGGCGGGCGGCGTGAAGGTCGTCACCGATGGCCTGCACGGGTACGCTTTCGCAAGCTCCGGCTCCGCTTCCTCCATCACCGTGACGGGGAACGCCGCGGTAGAGACCTCAGGCACGGAGGGAGTCGCTTTGGGAGCCTGGAAGGGGGGAAAGATCACCGTCGGCAGCGCCACGGTGAAGACATCGGGAGGCAGGGGTGCCGGTCTCTCCAGCGACAATTCCGGCTCATCCGTCACCGTGATGGGAAACGCCGCGGTGGAGACCTCGGGCACGAGGGCAATCGGCTTTGGAGCCTGGGACGGCGGAACGATCACCGTCGGCAGCGCCACGGTGAAGACATCGGGCGATGTTGCCCACGGCCTCTACAGCGACAATCCGAGATCGTCCGTCATGGCGAAATCAGCCTCCGTCGAGACCGCCGGTGCGAATGCGTACGGCTTCGCAACCTGGGACGGCGCTACAATCACCGTCGGCTCCGCAAAGCTGAAGACCTCGGGCGGGAAGAGCCACGGCCTCAACAGCGACGGTTCCGGTTCGTCCATCGTCGTGACGGATTCAGCCTCCGTCGAGACCTCCGGTGAAGAGGCTAACGGCCTCGCAGCCTGGGACGGCGCTACAATCACCGTCGGCTCCACCACGGTCGGCATAACGGGTCCGTACGGCGCCGGGCTCTTCACCAGTGGCCTGGGGTCATCCATTACCGTAAAGGGCTCCGCAACAATTCAGGCCTCCGCGACGTCCAACGATGGCCTCGCTGCCTTGGACGGAGGCTCCATCACCGTGAACGGCGGCACCGTGACCGCGTCGGGCGCTGACGGCTACGGTGTGTACATGGTCAGCCCCACCTCGGACGGCAACACGAGCACGATCCGTCTCACGGGGGTCGCCGTGGAGAGCGTGAAGGGCCAGGGCGCCGTCCTCGAGGGGGGGACTACGACGCTCACCCTTGCAAAGGGCTCATCCCTCAAGGGGGCAGGCGGCAGTTACGCCATCCTCGCCCAGGACCACCAGTGCGAGATCCATGACGGCGCCCTGCACCGAGCCACCGTCGCCGCCACGGGCAGCACCATCAACGGGAACATAGCCAACATCTCGGGGAAGGTCGTCGAACCCGGGAAAGCACCCGATCGTCTTCTCTCGGTCACCCTCGCCGAAGGCTCGGTGCTCACGGGAGGGGCAAACACCGACAGGGTCACCGCCACGGGACTCATCGGGTCTCTCGGCACGACCACCGTCACCATAGATTCAACCAGCCGATGGGCCGTGACCGGCTCCTCCTGGGTCACCAACCTCGGGAACAGCGGAACGGTGTCCCTCCGCGACGGCAAAGCATCCGGCTGGACGTACAAAACCCTCGCCGTCGGCAACCTCGATGGAAGCGGTGCCTTCGTTATGGGCGGCGACGTGGTGAAGAGGAAGGGTGACCTCCTCGACGTCGCCCTCTCCAGCAAGGGGACCTTCACCATCGACTACAAGAACGACCCCGCCGCAGCCGCCGCGCCGAAGAACGCCCTGCTCCTGGTCCGGAGCGGCGAAACCCCCGTCCCCGACGCCGCGAACCCGGGCGGGACTCTACCCAAGGGGGTCTTCGCCGCCACATTCAGCGCACTGCCGAACAGTGTGGAGATCGGCGGGTTCGTCTATACAGTGGGGCGCGCCGCCGACTCCAAGGTCGTCACCATCAACGACCCCAACAAGAACAACTGGTACCTCTATCCGGCGGGGCAGGACCCTGTGCCTCCGACGCCCACGCCCACGTCGGCAGCGGATGCCGGGATGAACATGCTCTACGCCCACTACCTCCTCGGCGCCCAGGAGAATCACACCCTCATGCAGCGCATGGGAGAACTCCAGAGGGGCACCGCCCTCTCCGACGGATGGGTCCGCTTCTACGGGGGCAAGTACGACGTCTCGGGCACAACGGCACGACAGCCCTTCGACATGTCCTACTGGGGCGTCCAGGCCGGGTATGACCGGCGCTCGCCACGTCCCGACGGGTCGGCTCTCTACACCGGTCTCTTCGTGGGGCACACGGAGGGCTCACCGGACTTCATCCGCGGCAGCGGCAACGCCGACGCCACGTCCTTGGGACTCTACGGCCTGTGGACCAGTCCGTCGGGCTTCTACGCCGACCTCGTGCTCAAACACACCTGGCACAGAGGGGACTACACCGTCCTGGACACCAAGGGCAAAGCCGTATCGGCGAACGACGTGGACACCGAGGGGTTCGGGGCATCTCTTGAGGTCGGCCGGCGGTTCTACCTCGGCGCCGACCGCCAATCCCGCCAGGGATTCTACATCGAGCCCCAGGGGCAGCTTTCGTGGAACCGGTACAGCTCCATGGACTACCGGACGTCGGCGGGCCTTCGCGTCCACTCCGACAGCTACGACAGCACCGTGGGGCGGATCGGGCTCGTCCTGGGGCACAATATGGTGCACGGGGACCGGAGCACCAACGTGTACGGCAAGATCATGTACGAAAAGGAGCTCGGAGGGGACGTGACCTACCGTCTGAACGGCGTGCCCGTGAAGGAGGACTTCGGAGGCAGCTGGTGGACCTACGGAATCGGTGTGACGGGCCAGTTCGGCGCGGACAAGACCTACTACCTGGAGGTTCAGAGGTCCGACGGCGACCGCTTCGACCAGGAGTGGCAGATCAACGCCGGGCTCCGGTGGAGCTTCTAGGGGACATCCTGCCCCTTCCAGAGTGAAGCGTCATGGGGCCCTCCGCGGCAGAGGTATGCAACGGCCCTGTCGCGGAGGGCCCTTTTTTACGATTCAGGAAGAGAGGCGGCCGTCGGCTCAATGCTTCGACGCCAAGCACCGCCGCCTGGGCGTTTTTTTGCGAAACTCTCCTTTCGAACAGGTGACGCACCCGTCCCCTTCGTGGTATGAGATAGGGGCGAGCATCTATGTCCCCGGTCAGCAGGCCTGTTTTGGAGGGGGCTCCGGGAACGACGATGAACTTCGGTCATCCCTTTGGCACACCGCACCATCGTTAACGAGAAGAGAGGAGATCGGACAGATGAACGGAACAGGCGCTCGCGCCACAAAAGGTACCCTTCGGAGTCTTCTTGCAGCGGTCCTTGCCCTACTCTGCATCGCACCCTCCGCCTCGGCGGACCTGACCTCCCTCATCGCCCAGGGGAAGGTGCGGCAGTACACGCGCTTTGCCCTCATGGATCAGGCCCTCGGCATCGAGGCGGTCCGCACGATCATCCCAGCCGGGTGGCAGGGCGGCGGTGACGTGTCATGGCCCATGCAGAGCATCGGCTCCCCGGCGTTCTACACCCTCCAGGCGGCTTCGCCCGATCGCACGGTCGCCATGTTCTTCATCTCGGAGATGAACTACGAGGAGCCCCTGTACGTCACCTTCGTCGGGCCGTCCAACGTCCCCGAGCTGACTCGCCACATCCCCGGCGATCAGCTCTACAGGGAGGGGAACTATACCGAGCACGGCAACCCCATGCTCCGGCTCATGACGCCCGAGGAGTACTCCGCGTACGTCCTCCGGTCCTTGGACCCGTCCATTGAGGCCGTCTCCGTCGTCTCGGCGGAGCGGGACCCCGAGGCCCGGAAGGCCCTCGCCCAGATGGCGTCCACCAGAGAGGCTCAACTGAATCAGACGTTCTCCGCCACCCCGGGCGCTTTTGTACGGGACACGACAATCGACCTCGCCGTCCTGGAGCTGACGCTCACGCGGCAGAGGGGGAATCTTCGCGCCATCGCTGTCACGATGATCGACTCCGGCACCAGCGGGACCGACTCGTCCGCCTTCAAGACCGCGAGCATCCTGTGGTCCGCCAAGTTCACCGCCCTCTACGTCGCCGCCCCCGACGCCTTCGAGGCGAACAGGGACGTCTTCTCCGTCTTCCTCCAGAACACGATCACGAACGCCCAGTGGTCCCGTGCCCTCAGCCAGACAGGGAAGGAGATGGGACAGGTCCTCGTGGACATCGCGACGAGGGGCGCCCAGCAGAATATACGGAACGTCCAGGAGCGGGCGAAAGCGTGGAGCCAAAGAATAAACGAGCGGTATGAATCGAGCCTCTCCCAGGACTCCAACCACCGTATCCTGGAGGGGTGGACCGATGTCCTTCTCTATCGGGACAACTGGGAGGGTCCCGACGGCGGCGTTCTGAAGGTGGATCACGACTACGACCGCGTCTACGAGAAGGACGGGGATATCTACGCCACCCGGGGTGTGGAGCTGGACCCTCAAGAGTACAAGGCGCTCAAGAAACTGCCCGGTGTCCTGCCGCCGGGCAAGTAGCGGGACATTTCGGATGACTGTCCGGCCGGTTGAACGGGAAGGCGGAGCGCCGTCGCCTCTTCGTCCGACATCGCTCACTCCCAGGACAGAAGGTATAATAACAAGATAGTGTGCACGCACACGATTTTTTAAGGAGGAATCCCCCCAATGAAGAGAAGATTGTGCTCGGCCGTTCTCACGCTCTTCGCCCTTGCTCTGTTCGCCTCGCACGTCGGCGCCGCCACGCTGGACGTCGTCCCCGCCTATCCGGACACCGCGGAGGTTCTCGTCCTGCATCTCGACAACCCGGACAGCCTGCTTGCCCGGATCGAGAACTCCTACTTCTTCCGGAACATGGCGACCCTCGCCCCGGAGCTCGCTCTCGCCTCGGAGGTCATGAAGAACGCCTCCGTGACTGACATCACCGTCGCGGCGAAGTTCGAGGGCGATGCGCAGGCCGTCTCCGGCGCCGTGCAGTTCAAGGAGGACAAACAGGGCATCCTGGACAAGCTCGCCGCCGGAGGCACCATCGACGCCGCCGAGATCGACGCCCTCCTCGGTTTCCCGACGGATGGCGGTGTGACCCTCAAGCACCAGGACGGGACCGTCTACGCCATCGAGGGCGGAATGCTGCCGCCCCTCGTCGTGTCGCCCGAGGGCGGAATGCTCCTCTTCGGGGCGACAAGGGACGACCTCGACCAGGCCAGGTCCGCCCTGGCGGACGGTACGAAGAGACTGACGGTCCAGAGGGCGCTGCCCCAGAAGTCCTATTTCTACTTCAGGGATAGCGGTACTGTGGCCGACGAGATCGTCAAGGAGTCCCGCGGCTCCCTCCGCGCGTCGGGCGAGAAGCTTTTCTTCGAAGCGGCCCTGGACCCCGCCGACGACGGCTATCATCTGTCCGTCTTCACCAACGCGGCGCGGGTCTTCTCAGAGAACCAAGAAAAACCCGCCTCCACCGGCACTCGTCAAGCCGCTCCCTCTGCAGACAAACCCTGGCTCGCTGCGGCGTCCGTCCTCTCCAACATGGCGAACGCCGTCTCGGGGGCCGACGGCCAGAAGGCCACGCCCCTCACGAAGGACGAGCGTCTTCTCATGGGCTCGGGGACACCCTGGTTCTCTCTCGTGGGGCGGACCATGCTCCAGAAGAGCACTCTGCAGGCCATACGGGACGCCGTTGCGGCCGGTGACGAGGATATGAGAGACATCGTCCAGGCCCTCGACGTGGCGAAATCCTACGGCATCGACGACGACGCCATCGTCTCCATCCTGAAATCCGTGGGCATGGTCCTCGGCGGTTTCACCTCCGTGGGAGGAAATCCTCTGCAGGGCGGCTACATCCACGTGTCCGGCGAGAAGAAGGACATCGACCTCCTCGCCCCCATCATCGAGAAGGCGACCACGGCGAGCGGCTTCCCCTTCCAGAGCGTCGCCGAACCCGGCTGGACCGTGCTCTACACCCTGAACGAACCCGTGGGCTGCGTCGTCGGCATCAAGGACAACACGGCCGTGCTCGGACTCCTTAACCCCGATGCCCCGCGCTCCGTACCGACCCTGGCGTCGAGGATGGCAAACCTCTACGAGAAGGAGGACCTTCTCATGTTCCTGAACCTGGACGGCAAGGAGTTCCGGAAGATGGTCATCGGCCTTCTGGATCCCGACGGTATCTGGGGTGCCATGGTCGCCGGAGAGATGGGATCGGACATGCCGGCCCTCGTGGAGGGCCTGAAGTGCCTGGCCGAGCTCGACGCCCTGGAGATCCGAGCCACGAGCATGGACCGGCTCGACCTGTCGCTCTACACCATGAACCCGGACCAGCAGGAGCTCGACAAGCTGACGACCATCGGCCAGAAGTGGGCCGCGTCGCAGGGGAACTGAACCGAAGAACCCGCTGAAGTAAAACCCTCTCCGTTTCATCAAGGAGAAAAGACCGGTGATACCAAGGAGGGCTCCGCATCGTTGAGGCGGAGCCCTCTTTTGAGTATTTCAAACCATCCTTGTATCACTTTGTGTCAATACGCACCCAACTATAAATGCATCCCTTAGAGTAAGGATGGGACGATGTTGTCCTTTACGGTACGCCTGAGAAAAAGCAGACGACAGTATCTTCGAAAGAGCATGACCATGACCACATACATGAAAAGGACAAAAAAACTGTACGACCCTGCCCATTGAGCTCGACCACGACGAATACAAGATATTCAGAAGTTTTCTGAACATCCTTCCCATCAACGAGAAGTAATTTCTCTCCTAGGAAAAACCAACATCATTTTCTTAGGATGAAATGAGACGAGTTTTCTTTGGCGAACTTTCTATTCCGAGTGAGACCGGCATAGAAAATCGATTGTATATGCTCTCCCTACCTATGCGGACTTCTTATCTTTGTGTAAGACTGAGCCAGATTCGTTCGTGAATGCATGGGTCGAAACCATTTTGGATTCTCTTGAGAAACTGCTGACTCAGGTATGCAACACCAGCAACTTTGCAACTTCATCCGATGAAAGTAAACTCATACTACTCGGAACTCAATAAAAGATAAACTGCGGAATCGATATAACATATTGGCTTATATATGCTATTATCCGAATTAAAAGTCGGCCTGAAATATTCGAGTCACACATCTCAAAAGAAAGTAGGTGGGAGTATGAAGCTGACGTTCGCGTTCTACTGTGTCATCGGGTATCTGATTGCAGTCACTCTGGCGGGGCTTTATTATGCGCGAAAGGTAAAGACGGATGAGGATTACTCGGTTGCGGGGCGTTCTTTGCCCACCATCGTCCTTATCGGAACACTTATGGCGACCTGGATGGGGGCGGGGACCGTACTCGGCGGACCGGCGGCGACGGGGTACCAGTTCGGTATTTTCGCGGCGGTGGCGTTCTCTCTGGGCTCTCCCGTCGGACAACTTATTCTTACATTCATCGCAAAACGGATTCGGAGATTGAACGCCCAAACCGTCCCTGAGGTCATTGAACTCGTCTACGGCCCATTCGCCCGGATCATCGCCACCATCATCATAGCCCTTGCGTATATTGGGATCGTGGCGTATCAGTATCAGGGCGTCGGACTCATTCTGAACTCCATTCTTGGAATCCCCGTACAGATGGGGACACTGATCGCGTTTGGGGTCATCGTGGTAACCGCTCTGTTCGGTGGTCTGTACTCTGTGGCCTATACGGATTTTCTAAGCTGCATCATGATGATGGCCGGGCTTATTATCGGCGTTCCTATGGCCATCTCTATGGCTGGAGGATGGAGCTGGGTGGTCGCTAACGTGCCTCCGACTCATTTTCAGGTCGGTGGCGTGACTTTCACCCAGCTTCTGGGATTTTTCTTCCCTGTCTTTTTCTACGTCATGGGTGACCAGAACATGTATCAGCGGTTCTTCGCGGCACGAGACGAGGAGACGGCGAGAAAAAGCGGCCTCGGGTGGATGATAGGCTGTCTCATAACGTATCTTTTCGTTGCGGCGGGATCGATAACGGCCAGGGCACTGTATCCAGACATCCCAGCCGCCCAGTCTTTCGTCCATCTCGCGAGCCACGGAATGCCCACCGTCATCGGTGGCATTTGCGTGGCGGCCATTGCCGCCTTCATCATCACGACGGCAAACTCCTTTCTCCTTTCAGTAGGGGTCAATGTGAGCTGGGATGTCTACTCCCGATTCATCAACCGACAGGCCTCCACGGAGAGAAAACTGTTTGTCTCCCGTGCGAGCGTTTTGGGGCTGGGGATACTGGCGTACGTGGTGATCCAATACTTCCCGGAGCTCCTGATCCTTCAGCAGTACACCTACACCATGTACGGAGCGGCCATCACGCCGGTGCTCATCGCGGCAGTCATCTGGCCTCACAGGGTGACAGTGGCGGGAGGGGTGACCTCCATCCTCACGGGGGGCATCGTGACCATCGCCTGGGAGATCGCGAAGCGGAACGGATGGGCCGTCGCGAAGACATATCCGGCCGTGCTGATTGCGGCTCCTCTGGCCATAGCGGCTCTGTTGTTCCTCCAAAAGAAAGGCTCCACGAATACGACAAGCGAGGTGAAATAAGATGTCCCGAATCCTCTTTAAAAACGCCTGCCTCCTCGATTGCACGGGAAAAGACCCTGTGGATGGGGCCTGGGTCCTTGTCGAAGACGGGCTCATTGCTGAAGTCGGTCAGGGAAAATCGCCCCGGTCAAAAATCGACGAAACGGTGGACTGCGGAGGAAAATGGCTCATGCCTGGCCTCATCGACGGCCACATTCACGCCTCCCTGTTCACAAACGATCTGTCCGACCTCCATCGAAAATACCTGCCATCAACAGGGTGCTTTATGGCTGCGGGGATCTTGAAGGACACGCTCCTCCAGGGTTTCACTACCGTTCGCGATGCCGGGGGAATCGACGCAGGTTTCCGAGTTGCTCAGGCAATGGGATTGATCACCTCTCCCAGACTTCAGGTCTGTGGCCGCTCCATCACCATGACAGGTGGACATGCCGATCCTCGTCTGCCTTCGGAACTCTGCCCGCCCGTGACCGAGGGGATGCTTGGCGTTGTGGCCGATGGAGTGGATGAGGTGCGGAAAGCGGCAAGAGAACAGCTTCGACGGGGGGCAGACTACATCAAAATCATGGCGGGGGGAGGGTGCGCCAGCCCGGCGGATGAACCGGATACCGTCCAGTATTCTCCGGAGGAGATCTCCGCCATAGTCTACGAGGCGACGGCGGCGGGAAAGACCGTCCTCTCCCACAACTACTCCAACAGAAGCATGCAGCTTTGCGCCGAGTGCGGGGTGCACAGCATCGAGCATGGAAACTACCTGGACAGGAAGACCGCGAAGGTATTGAAAAAACATGGCTGTTGGCTGGTCCCCACCATGGCCACCTACGAGATCATGTCCGCTCGGGGCGAGGAGTTCGGCCTTCCCGCCTACTTCCTGAGGAAGATGAAGGAGGTACGGGAACATTCGGAGAACGCGCTCGCCATCGCCGTGGACGAAGGGCTTAAAATCGGATCCGGTTCCGACGTGGTCGGTTCGGGGCAACCCTATAAGGCCTTGGAGATCGAGCTGAAGGCCAAGGTCATGGGAGCCATGGGCGCCATCCTCTGTACGACGAAGAACAATGCCGAACTGATGGGGATGGAGAAAAAGATAGGCTCCGTGGAGGCCGGGAAATACGCGGATCTCCTCGTGGTGCGGAAGGACCCTCTGAAGGACGTCCGCATATTCCAGGATCGCGACAACCTGGCAGTTATCATGCAGGGAGGGCAATTCATCAAAAACACCCTGTAACCGCAGAAGAAAACTGAGAGCGATGAGGGTGACGCGGATGCTCTCCCGTCACCCTTTTTCGTCCCTTTCCGCTCCGCGTTTCGCCAAAAACGCTCCGGTGTCAAACGAGCCGAATGAACGATATCCGGTACATTGAGGAAGGCGTTCATGTTTCGCGGCCGTTGAACGGGATGTTGCAGCCCGCGAGTGTGCCTCTCAAAGAGTGGGAAAATGGACTCTGACTGACGTAGGTCAACCTCCCGAGGCAGAACCCGATCCTTTCCTGATGACAGAGCACCTCAGGGCATACCACGGCCACCGCATAGCACACGGTCAGCAGTGTGCCGGCAACGACCTGTTTACTCAGTCCCTCTCACGCCATGCGTGCCGCCCCATGCCCCACGGCGGGGAGAAGGTCGTGGATGTTCTCCGCTTTGCCTGGAAAGGCGGAGAGCGCCTCGAAGCTCAGAGTCCACACCTCGGCGGGAAGAACGGGGCCGGTGAGCGCCTCTCCGTAGGAGGCCAGGCGTTTCGCCAGGGAGGCCGCCTCCTCGTCCCGGTCGAAGACGAAGAGCATCCAGTTGATGCCGTCCTGATCGTGGCTGTCCTTGTCCATGTACCCGGGGAGGATCATCCTCCGGCACACCTCCAGGACGAGGTGGAACCGCCCTACGGCCCGAAGGTACGGGGCGTCCTCTCCTGTCACCGGAGCCTCCATGCAGAAGAATCGGTCGGCGTTCAGCAATCGCCAGGTGTCCCCCGGGGGCGAGGTGAAGTCCTCGTAGTCCTTGTAGTCGTACCGGCTCAGGTGGAGGAGATCGGGGATAAAGCGCTCCGGCACGGCACCATTTTTTCTAAACCATTTTTCGACGGTATCGGCGGGAAGCGGAGGGTTCCCTCTCGCCGCCAGCCCGGTCACCGGGAAATCCTCCCTCATGGACCGCACTAGGGGGTGGAACGGCCAGAGCCATTGCAGCCCCTCCCCGACGGAGAAGAGCTCTTTGTCGTCAAGCTCGGGGATGAGGAACTCCGCCTTCGGAAGGTACTCCTTGAGCCCCCACCGTTGCAGGTGTTTGCCGTCGAGCAGCAGCCTCAGCTTCGTCGCGAAGATGCTCCTGCGGAGGTCTTCCGGGCGCTCACCCGGCGCTCCGTCGAAGAAACACTCCCTCGCCTCCGCCCGAAACGCTGCAGCGCCCTTCTCCGTGAGAAAGTACGTCTCGCCGGAGCGGTCCAAGAGTCCGTCGCGACAGAGGGCCTCCAGTCCGTCGCCGTCCTCCCCCGCCATGGAGACGAGCTCCTTCGTCCAACAGGGGGCGGATTCGCTGAAAAGGAGCAGGACCTCTCCATACATCATTGAAATCACCTCCTTTTCTCGCATTGTATCCCCTCCTCAGGGAGGATACAATAAGGGCATCCCATGCAAAGGAGTGATGGAACACTGGAAGAGCTCGCGCGGCTCTTTGCCGAGAAATGCCACGGTCGCATCGATCAGCGCCGGAAGTACACCGGCGAACCCTATATCGTCCACCCCGCCGCGGTGGTGGAGACAGTGCGGTCCGTCCCCCACACCGAGGCCATGCTCTGCGCCGCGTGGCTCCACGACGTGGTGGAGGACACGGGCGTCACCCTCGCGGAGGTGGAGCGGGCGTTCGGCGCCGAGGTGGCGTCCCTCGTGGAGATGCTCACCGACCCATCCTGCCCCGACGACGGCAACAGGGAGCGGAGGAAAGCCATCGACCGGGAGCACACCGCCCAAGCCTCCCGGGAGGCGAAGACGATCAAGCTGGCGGACCTCCTGGACAACACCAAGACCATCCTTGAACGGGACCCGGACTTCGCCAGGGTATACATGGCGGAAAAGGAACTGCTCCTCGACAGTCTGAAGGAGGGGGACCCCACCCTCTGGAAGAGAGCGCGGGAGCAGGTGGACCGATACAAAGACGCTCTGTAAATTCCCCAGCGCCGTACAAACACGCCCCTTAGAAGGCAACGCGCTTTTTGAGAGGACTTCCCCGGCACTCCAGCAATTTCCCCGCACCGCCCCGCCCTGAGCATTCGTCTCCCCGCCGTCATTCTCTGCCCGATGGTGGGTGAGACTTTTCCGGGGCGGCGGACGGGAACAGCTCCTTCGTCCCGTTGGCGATCCGGACGAGCATGAGCATGACCGGCACCTCGGTGAGGACCCCTACCGTGGTCGCGAGGGCCGCCGGGGAGTCGGCTCCGAAGAGCGCTATGGCCACCGCCACGGCGAGCTCGAAGAAGTTCGATGCGCCGATCATCCCGGCCGGTGCGGCAACATTGAAGGGAAGCTTCAGGAACCAGCAGGCGAGATAGGCGATGGCAAAGATGAGAAACGTCTGGATCGTCAGCGGGATGGCGATGAGCAGGATGTGGAGGGGGTTGCCGAGAATGGTTTCCCCCTGGAAGGAGAACAGCAGGACCAGGGTCAGGAGCAGCCCGACGCTCGTCACGTCGTCGAACTTGTGGACGAACACGTTCTCGAAGTACCCCTCGCCCCTGGATCGGACGACCCAGAGCCGGGTGAGCATCCCCCCCGTCAGGGGGATCACCACGAAGAGCACCACGGAGAGAAACAGCGTGTCCCACGGAACCTGGACGTTGCTGATGCCGAGCAGAAACTTCACTATGGGGACGAAGGCCGCCAGGATGATCAGATCGTTGGTGGCCACCTGGACCACCGTGTAGGCGGGGTCTCCGTCGGTCAGGTGGCTCCAGACGAAGACCATGGCTGTGCAGGGAGCGGCCCCCAGCAGGACGGCGCCGGCCAGGTACTGGGTGGCCAGACCGGGGGCGATGAGACTTCGGAAGACCGTGAAGAAAAAGAAGAGGGCCAGGGCGTACATGGTGAAGGGCTTGATCAGCCAGTTCACGACCCATGTCACATAGAGCCCCTTGGGGTTTCTCCCCACGTTTTTGATGCTGTTGAAGTCCACCTTGATCATCATGGGGTAGATCATGAGCCAGATGAGAATCGCCACCGGGATGGACACGTTGGCGTACTCGAACCGATCGAAAAATCGCGGCACCTCCGGGAGAAACCTTCCGAGAAGGACCCCCGCCGTCATGCAAAGGAGCACCCATACCGACAGATATCTCTGGAAGAAGCCTATGCCAGAACCTTTGCGCTCCCCGCCCACGGTTTTATCCCTGCATGTTCTCCCGAATCAGCGTGACCACCTCGTCCACGGTGAGGACCTTCCCGACGGAGACCACCTTCTCCTTCACCACCAGCGCCGGCGTGCTCATGACGCCGTACATGGCGATCTCGGCGAAGTCCGTCACGTGATCCACCGCCTCGTCGAGTCCGAGCCGTCCGAGGGCGGTTTTCACGGACGCCTCGAGCTGGTTGCACTTGGCGCACCCGCTCCCCAGAATTTTGACCGTCGCCCCGGTGTTCTCGACCGGCGCGCCGGACGATCCGCGGCAGCAGGATGTCTCGTTTCTCTTCTTGTCCCGTCCGAACAGCCCCATAGGGCACTCCCCCTTGCGTGTAGTTTTTTTTACAGGAACAGATGCTGGAAACCGTTGAAGAAATATCCGACGAGGATGATCCCCGCCATGACGAGCCCGATGAAAACGGCAAGAAGTTTCGGCTTCACGGCCTTTCGCAGCATGACGAGGGATGGCAGCGAGAGGGTCGTGACGGCCATCATGAAGGCGAGCACCGTGCCAAGCCCCGCTCCCTTGGCCAGCAGCCCCTCGGCGATGGGGATGGTCCCGAAGATGTCGGCGTACATGGGCGCCCCCACCGCGGCAGCCATCGGCACGGCGTACGGGTTGTCCCCGCCGAGGATTTTTTCGATCCACTCCCCCGGGATCACGTTGTGGATCACCGCACCGATTCCGACTCCGATGAAGATATAGGGAGCGACCTTTCGGACGGTGCAGCGAACCTGCTCCTTCGCGAACCGGACCCGATCCCCGCGGGTCATGGCGGCAGCCTCCGCCTCGGGCACCGCCCTGATCTTCCTGATGAACTCCTCGATCTCCCCCTCCATATGAAGGCGCTCTATGAGGCTCCCTCCGACGATGGCCACCACAAGGCCAAGCCCGACGTAGGCGAGGGCGACCTTCGCGCCGAAGATGCTCATGAGCAGCACGAGGGACCCCAGGTCCACCATGGGAGACGAGATGAGGAAGGAGAAGGTGACCCCGAGGGACAGCCCGGCGCTTGTGAAACCGATGAACAGGGGGATGGAGGAACAGGAGCAAAAAGGGGTCACCGTCCCGAGAAGAGCCCCCACGGTGTTGGCTCCCAGCCCGCGGAACCGCCCCAGAATCCTTCGGCTCCGCTCCGGAGGAAAGTAGCTCTGGATGTACGAGATGCCGAAGATCAGGACGGACAGCAGAAAGAAGATCTTGACGGTGTCGTAAATGAAGAACTGGAGGCTTCCTCCCAGCCGCCCCGAGATGTCGAACCCCGCGGCCGTCAGCAGAGAGCCTGCCAGTCCGTTCAGCCACTTCATCCCCAGAACCTGATTCTGAAAGAATCCCCAGAGTGCCGCCATGATCGTCTCTCCTATCGATTTTTTTCGATATTTCCGCCCTGAAAAAAACCATCGAACGGACGATGGTCGTTTTCTCGCTCTAAGCTGCGCAACGCCCTGCCCCTGTGCGCTCTTCCCCCTGTTGCGGAGACGAGGAACGGACGGGACCCGTCCTTACCCGGCAGACCGGGCCTCTACTCCCCCAGAATGCCCTTCAGGAGCTCCAAAGCCCTGTCTGACCCCTCCTTGCTGATGCGGTAGTGCGTCCAGCGCCCTTCGACCCAGCTGTCGACGATGCCCGAGTCGCAGAGGATTTTCATATGGTGGGACAGGGTGGACTGCCGGATGTTCAGGTCGGCGAGGAGTTCGCAGGCGCAGCGTTCGCTCTGTCGGAGCATGGCGAGGACCCTCAGCCGGTTGATGTCCGAGAAGGCCTTCATCGTCACCAGCTCTTCCTTGAAGTTCTTCAAACCCATCACCTCGCATCCACATTTGCGCTCCGAGACTACTCTAGAGCTCATATCGAAATTTGTCAATATATATCCGCCATGAGGGGACGACCCAAGAGGGTGCGGTCGGTGCGCCTGCCTCTGCCGCCGGCGAAGGGCGGCGCGCTCCTCCCTCTCGGCTGGGCTACTCCACGAGCAGGAGGCCGAAGGCGGTCATCTCGTCCCCCCGGCCCTTCACCACGTCGATGTCGTAGCCGTTCGCCCGGACCGTGGCGAAGACGTCCACGCCGCAGGCCTCCATGGAGGGGATGGCCTTGCCGGGAAAACGGCAACCCTCCGGCGCGCAGGTCTCGCAGAGGGTGCACGGGCCGCTGCCGAGGGCGATGACCTTGTAGTACCCGTCCAAAAACAGCTCCCTGGCCGCAGCGACCACGATGTTCGACGTCTCCGCCAGGGTCCGCCCCTCCACGAGGAGCGCCCGGGTATACTCGCCGAGGAGCTCCCTGGTCTCGCGGTAGGTGGGCGTGTTCGGCGGACAGCAGCGGTTTTTGCCGTAGGTCGGGCAGCCGAAGCGGCACTTGTGCCCCACCCATGCGGCCGTCACCACCGTCGCCGGATCGATCCACTTCGCGCGCACCGCGCCGAGCTCTTGAAGGCGCTTCACATAGTACTCCGCCAGCTTTTTCTCACTCATGCCTCCGCCTCCGCTCCGCGACGAACAACGCCGCCTGGTCAGACCGCCAGGGGCGGCCCTCCGTCACACCTCTCTCGGGGCTCCTCTCCCGCACCGTCCGTTCATCCCCCCGGAGAAGCGTGTCGAGGGGCTGCGATATACCCCGTGAGGAAACTCCGCTCCCCTCTGCTCCGCAATGCCGAAGTCCGCGGCTTTTCCACAGTGTACCCTGTCCGCCGCTGCCCTTCAAAAGGAGTCCTCCATCGCATCCGCCACCGGTACGGGGCCGATCCGCCATACCTCCTCGGCGTACTGCGCCACGGTGCGGTCCGAGCTGAAGAGCCCGGAGTTCGTGATGTTCACCCAGCACTTCGCCGCCCATGCCTCCTCGACCAGGAAGTCCCGGGCCATGCGGTCCCGGGTCGCCCGGTAGTCCTCGAAGTCGCCGAGGACATGGTATACATCCGCCGGTTCCCAGTTGGTGCCCGTCAGCAGGCTTGCGGAAAGATCGGCGAACTTCCCCGTGTTGCCGTCGGAGAGGGTGCCGTCCGTCAGGGCGTCCAGCACCCGCCGTAGTCCGGGGACCCGCTCGTAGAGCTCGTAGGGGTCGTAGTGCTCCTTGGCCTCGGCCATGGCCTCGTACCGGACGCCGAAGATATAGGCGTTCTTCTCCCCCACGGCCCGCACGATCTCCACGTTGGCTCCGTCGTAGGTCCCCAGGGTCAGGGCGCCGTTCATCATGAACTTCATGTTCCCCGTCCCCGAGGCCTCCTTCCCGGCGGTGGAGATCTGCTCCGACACATCGGCGGCGGGGATGAGGCGTTCGGCCTTGGAGACGTTATAGTTCTGGATGAACACCACCTTGAGCCTGTCACCCACTTCGGGGTCTCCATTCACCACCCGGGCGATCTCGTTGATGAGCTTGATGACGGCCTTGGCCCGCGCGTACCCCGGCGCGGACTTCGCGCCGAAGATCATGACCCGGGGCACGAAGTCGCCGTTCGGGTCGTCCTTGATCCTGAAGTACAGGTCCAGGATATAGAGGGCGTTCATGAGCTGCCGCTTGTACTCGTGCAGCCTCTTGATCTGCACGTCGAAGACGGCGTCGCTCCGGACCCTGATGCCCTCGGTCTGGAGAATGTACTCAGCGAGGGCCTCCTTGTTCTCCCTCTTGACGGCCATGAGACGACGGAGAACGGCCGGGTCCCCGCCGAAGGGTTCGAGCTCCTTCAGCCGGTCCAGGTCGCGCGCCCATCCGTCGTCCCCCAGCATCTCCGTCAGCAGCGCGGAGAGCTTTGGGTTGCAGTGATGCAGCCATCGCCGGGGCGTCACGCCGTTGGTCTTGTTGTTGAACTTCTCCGGCCAGATTTCGTACCAGTTCCGCAGCGTGTCGGCCTTGAGGATCTCCGTGTGGAGCGAGGCCACGCCGTTGATGGAGAACGAGGCGTAGCAGGCGATCCAGGCCATCCGGACCTCGTGCCCCGACAGAGGCGCCATGGCCTCGATCCGGTCGTTGAAGAAGCCCCGCTCCCGCATGTCCTCCCGGAAGCGCCGGTCAATCTCCTCCACGATCTGCAGTATTCTGGGGAAGAGGAGGCGGAAGATGCTCACGTCCCACCGCTCGAGGGCCTCCTCCAGCGTGGTGTGGTTCGTGTAGGCGAAGCAGTCGCAGGTCACCCTCCAGGCCTCGTCCCACCCCATGCCGTTCTCGTCCATGAGAAGCCGCATGAGCTCCGGGATGGCGAGCACAGGGTGCGTGTCGTTGAGCTGCACCGTGTTGAACTCGGCGAAGCGGCCGAGGTCCTCTCCGTGGATCGCTTTGTACGTCCGGATCATGTCCTGCAGGGAGGCCGACGAGAAGAAGTACTGCTGGCGGACCCGGAGGACCTTGCCGTTGTAGGTGGTGTCGTTGGGGTACAGCACCCTCGAGATGTCCTCCGCCTTGTTCCGTTCGGCCATGGCCGCGTCGAACTGCTGTTTGTTGAAGAGCTCGAGGTTGAACTCCTCGGCGTACTCGGCCTGCCACAGGCGCAGGGTGTTCACGTTCTTCGTCCCGTACCCGGTGATGGGCAGGTCGTACGGGACGGCCGCCACCTCCAGGTCGTCGAAGTGGACCGCCACCCGTTCTTCGTCCCGCTGGACGAGGAACGGGTACCCCTCCTCCTTCCAGATGTCGGGGGATTCCCTTTGAAAGCCGTTCTCGAAGTACTGCCTGAAGAGCCCGTAGCGGTAGAGAATGCCGTACCCCTGCACGGGCAGGTCGTGGGTGGCGCAGGAGTCCAGAAAGCACGCCGCCAGCCGGCCCAGCCCGCCGTTTCCGAGGCCGGGGTCGTCCTCCAGCTCGAGGATCTCGGCCAGGTCCTTCCCGTAGATGGCCATCCCCTCCCGGGCAGTGTCGTACAGCTCGAGGTTCACCAGGTTGTTCAGCAGGGACCGCCCCACGAGGAACTCCGCCGAGAAGTAGTGCTGCATCCGGCCCCTCCGGTAGACGGTCCTCGTCCTCTGCCAGTTGTCGGCGAGCTTGGCCACCACCACTCTGGAGACGGCCAGCCAGAACTCCCACGGCGTGGCGTCCTGAGGCGGCCGGCCCGTTCCGGCCCTGATGACCAGCTCCATCGCTCGTCGCTTTTCCTCCGTTTTTTTCATGCCCTTTCCTCCCGTATCGATCTCCGTTTCGTCATACATATTCCGCGCCGGTCGGCAAGCGACGCCCATGACCGAAGGGTTCTCCTTCATCACCTATAGAATGCTTCCCCGTCACTTCCCTTTTCCGAAAAGCTCGCGGAAGTGTCTGACGCCATACCGGCCGGTGTCGAGAGCCCACCGCGCGAAGGTGTCTATGGGGCCCTTGCCCTTCAGATAGAGCTTCACCAGGAGCACGACGACCAAGAGGGACGCCGCAACCCCGAGCAACAGCACCGCCGTTCTGTTTTCCCTGTATATGGCCGTGGCGAAGAGCCCGGCCGTCGCCGCGAACCGCGCGAGGTAGGTGTTCAGCGGGGAGGGGAGCTCCACGACCCGGACCATGTCGGGGCTTCCAAGCCGGACGACGACATAGTGGTGGTAGCTGTCCCTCGACAGGAGCTCCGCCCCGGCTCCTCCGGTGACCATGTACTTCACGTTCCCCCGCGTGTACTCCAGGTAGCTGTGGATATGGGACGTGTAGACGGTGTCCACGTGGTAGGCGGACATCAGCTGTTCGAACCGCTCCGCCTCTTTCGGATCCCGGAAACCGTGGTTCAGCAGCCGGCTTTCCATGTAGTCGTTCAGCTTCTCCTCGGTCCATCGCTCCCGCCGCCATGCCTCGCTCGTGTAGTTGGGGATATCCGCCGAGGCGGGGCCGTGCCGGGGGTCCTCCGGGGGGATGTGGGTCGTGACGAAGATGCGCTTCCCCCGGGCCCTGCCAAGGTCCCGTTCGAGCCACTGGTACTGCTCCTCGGAGATCGCCCGCTCCTCGAGCCACCCCGGGGAGGAGTCCAGAAAGACGAAGTGGCAGCCTCCGAGATCGAAGGAGTAGTGGGAGGGACCGTACAGCATGGTGTAGATGCCGCGTCCGTCGTTCCGGATGTCGTGGTTGCCGGGAACGGTGCACACCGTGGCCGAGAATCGGGACAGGGCCTCGTCGAACAGGCGATACTGGTTGGGCCGTCCGCTGTAGACGAAGTCTCCGTTGGCGATGATAAACGCCGGAGCCTCTCCGTTCACCTGCTGGACAATCTCGGCGAAGGTCTCGTACCCGTCCCGGTTGTCCCCCAGTATGACGAAGGGGAACTCCCTCTCGTCGTCCGACGGAGCCAGCTCCGCAACGCCCCCCGCCCCCTGCGGAACGGTGATCCTGACCCGGTTCACTGCCTCTTTCGTCATCAGAAGCGCTCCGCCGGCGGCCCGCTTCGCGTAGAAATCCGGGGCGACGTTCTCCAGGATCAGCGAAAGGCCCCCGATGTCGCCGCCCTCCACGCGGAGACCCGGCAGCGGCGAGAGCGCCCGGACGACGATGTCCCGCCCGCCGTCGTTTTCCATCAGCCCCTTCACGAAGCCGCCCCGCACCGTGACGAGCACGTCCCGATCGGGAGCCCGGTACTCCGAGGACGATGTATCGGGGTCGAACCGGAGTGGGAGGGCGGTGAACCCCCTGTCGCCCCTGTACGCCGCCGTGGTGGTCCGCACAAAGACGGCGACGCCCAGAAGGAAACTCAAAAGCACGATGACGAGAAGCATATTGACGAAGCGGTTCAGCCTGCGCAACGACGTTCCTCCTTATCCGGCGCTGACGCCACGCCCAGTGGGGCTCCTTCGATGCGGGGGTTCCCGCGGCCTCGGCCATCGGGGACGCGCGCCTCGCCCCTCGATGAACTGATCATGCCTTGCCCCTCTGTGCACCGAGGGGAACAGGTTCCTCCGCCTGGACGTGCCCCACGAGTCTGGTTTTCAAAGCCCGTCGAGCTTCTCCAGGCACTGCCGGAGCGACGGGACACTACCCCCCGAGTTCAGGGAAACCCTAAGGAGGAAAAAGACATGCTCTTCAGAAGAGCGACGCCCGGCCGGAACTCCCACGGTGTGGCGTCCCGGGGCGGTCGACCCGTTATGGCCTTGACGACCAGCTCCATCGCTCGTCGCTTTTCCTCCGTTTTCGTCATGCCCTTTCCTCCCGTATCGATCTCCTTTATCCCCCGGCACTATCTCCCTTCACGTCACGAGGACCTCTCCGCCTGTTTTTTGAGCGCCTCGTCCATGCGGCGGAACCGTTCGCCCGTCTCGCGGATCACGTTTTTCCGCGTGACGGGGATCAGCAGGCCGAAGAACTCCTCGCTCTGCACCAGCTCCGTCACGCCGTCAGGATGCTCCCGCAGGGCGAAGCTATGGGTCCCGTCAAAGAGGCCCGGTATCCAGAGGCTTCCCCGCCACACGATGGACTTCGGCCGTTCGAACTCGAGGACCGTGGGGGATATGGTCATGCCGTCGCTGCCGTCGTCGTTCAGCACCACGAAGGAGACCTCTTTCCCCGGTGCGAAATCGTGTTTCGTGAAGCGCATGGCCGGGTTCCATTCAGGGTATCCGGAGAAATCGGTCAGGACGTCCCAGACTCTTTCGGGTGCCGCAGCGACGACGATCCTGTCCTCCACGGAGGCGGAAAAACCTCCCGTCAGGAGGCCAAGGGCACCATACCCCAAGGCCGCCACGAGAACAACCCAGAGGAAATACCTCATGGCTCGCCGAGAAAGCCGAAGATCATGTGCCCGGCCCCCGAGGCGATCAGCGAGATACCCACGATGACCGCCATGGAGAGGCCGAGGATGGACGGCTGGAGCACCAACAGCAGCGCCCCTGCGATGACCGCCGAGTAGAGCATGATGCCCCCCTTGTAGACTCCGTCCTCGATGCCTTTGAAGCCCCTGATCATGCGGAGCTTGTTCACCGCGTCGAAGATGAACCACGCCGCGATGATGTAGGCGAAAAGGTGCACGGCGAATCCGGGCCGGAAGAGAAAGAGGGCGCCGATCACCGCGAAGACGCTTCCCGTCATCAGATCGCCGAGGGAACGAGGCTCCATCCCGCCTTTTTTGTACTGGGAGGCGATCATCAGAGCGCCCCGGCCCAGGACCAGCACCCCCAGCAGAGCCATCAGAAGCCCTGGCTTCATCAGCGTGAGGACCCCTCCCGCGACGAAGGCGGCTCCTATTCCCACGGCCATCCAGTCCACGTTTTTCCCCGCCATGATCTCACCCCTTCTTTCCGCGCTCGCGCTTCATGCGATACGCCCGCAAACAGGACCACGCATATCAGTATACATCATGGACTTCAGGAGATTTCCCCCGCTGAAACGGGGCTCGGGGAGGATCGACCGCCGACCCTGCGCCGAATGCCCGATCGTACATACCTGACCGAATGGAGGATGTTTTTTTCGCCTCCTTGGGAGAAAATATCGATGGAAGGAGGGGATCCTGTGGCCCATATGCGACCGACCCTGACGGACGACGAAATGTGGCGGGCGGTAACGGAGCGGGACGAGGACTTCGACGGCGCGTTCCTCTACGGCGTGGCGTCCACGAAGATCTTCTGCCGGCCGTCCTGCACGGCTCGTCGGCCGCTGCGCCGGAACGTGCGTTTTTTCGCCGACGCCGGCGAAGCCATGGACCTCGGCTTTCGCCCGTGCAAACTGTGCCGCCCGGACCTCCCGGCCTACGACCCCCAACGGGAGCTGGTGGAACAGGAGAAAGGCCGTCTGAACCGATCCCTCCACGAGGAGAAGAGGGTCGCTCCGGCGGTGAGCCGCAGACATCTCGCCCGGCTCTTCGTGCAGTACGAGGGGTGCACCAGAGCCCGCTACGCCGCCCGAATGATGGCGGAACGAGCCGCAGAGCTGCTCGCAAACACCGAAAAGAACGTGCTGGACGTGGCCCACGAGTCCGGTTTCGAAAGCCCGTCGAGTTTTTACAGACACTTCCGGGAGCGATGGAACGCCACGCCCCGGGAGTTCAGGGAAACCCAAAGGAGGGAAAAGACATGCTCTTCAAAAGAGAGACGGCCATAGGCCCCATCGCCATAGGCGAGAAGGACGGCTTCATCGCGTACCTTCACCTCCCCGGTGAAACGGCCCGGCTCCGGAACTTCGGCGCCACGGACGAGGAACCGCCCGTGGTGCGCGAGGCCTTTCGTCAACTGGAACTCTACCTTGACGGAGCCCTCAAGAAGTTCGACCTGCCCCTCAAGCCCGAGGGAACGCCCTTTATGAGAAAGGTCTGGGACGCCCTCCTCACGGTGCCCTACGGCGTCACGGCGAGCTACAAGGACATCGCCGAGGCGGTGGGCAGCCCGAAGGCCGTCCGGGCCGTGGGGCTCGCCAACGCCCGGAACCCCATCGCCATCTTCATCCCGTGCCACAGGATCATCGGGAGCAGCGGCAAGCTCGTGGGCTTCGGCGGAGGGCTCGAACTGAAGCAGCGCCTGATCGACCTGGAGGCGCGCCACTCGAGATGACGCAGCAGGTCGTCTGCTCCGAGAGGGCCATGAAGCACCTCGCCCGGCGGGACCGGCGCCTCGCCGCTGTCATGGAGCGCATGGGCTCCCTGGAGCGGCGGGCCTACCCCGACGTCTTCACCGCCCTGCTCCGCTCCGTGGTGAGCCAGCAGATCTCCAAGGCGGCGGCGGCCTCCGTGTGGGGCAAAGTCACCGAGCGTTTCGCGCCCCTCACCCCGGAGACCCTCGGAAAGGCCTCCCCCGAGGACCTGCGGGCGTGCGGGCTGTCCCTCGGGAAGGTCCGGTACTTCGAGGACATCTGCCACGCCGCCCTCCGGGGCGAGCTGGAGGACTCGACCTTCGAGAATCTCTCCGACGACGAGGTGGTCGCCCGACTCAGCGCCCTCCGGGGGGTGGGCGTCTGGACGGCGGAGATGGTGCTCATCTTCTGCCTCGGGCGGCCCGACGTGGTGAGCTGGGGGGACCTGGCCATCCGCCGAGGCATGACCGTCCTCTACGGGTACGAGACCCTCACGAGGGAGCTCTTCGAGAAGCATCGGGCGCGATACTTCCCCTGGGGCTCCACGGCGTCCCTCTACCTGTGGCAGCTCGCGTCGGAGAACCCGACGAGGGGTGTGTCGCGTCGGGGCGCGAAGAGCCCTGTGACCATGTAGCGCTGCCGAGGAAACAGGAGTATACAGGAGCGAAGTATCGGCCCGGCACCTCATCTCCTTCGCTTTTAGAAAATACAGAGATACACGGAAGGAGGGAGCAAGTTGTCCGACATAACTCTCTCTATACAATCCCCAAGCATATTCGACGCTCATGGTGTACTCCCAACGGATATATCAGCAGGACAGGGGATGGGGGGTCATAAAAAGCATCGGACTTCATCGCCATGAGCCCATAGGTAAAGAGGAGATGGATCAGCACTTCGCGCTGATCCATCTCCTCTTTGCCTATAATGTATGCACCGGTCTGATCCTGTTCTCGACTCTCGGTTTATCCCGGCCTACTCGACCCCTAATGAAAACAAATCGACAGTGCTCCTACCCCTCAACAAGTTTTTTTTCGAGCCCCCAATTCCTGTTAGGTTTCACATCGGGCTCGACATGGACAACACACTGCATGGACAATTTCTCGAGCAGCGCACCCTCCAGCGTGTTTGCGATTTGATGAGACGCGTCTACGCTGAGTTGAGGATCCACATGGATATCCAAGGATACTATTTTGACGTTGCCGTAGCAGTGCACGTTGAGGTTGTGCACGTTCCGTATGCCGTCGATGGACTGGGCAATCTGCGTAATTCTCTGCTCTGTCTCCTTGTCGGCGCCTTCTCCAATGAGGACGCTCGCCGACGATATGGCAAGAGAACCACCCGTATGAAGGATGAGTATGGACACGATGAGTCCGAAAACGGCGTCAAGGGCGGGGTATCCCAAAAGAGCGGAGACGATCGAAGCAGAGACCAAAACGCTGGCTATGGCATCCGATCTGTGGTGCCAAGCGTCGGCCTCCAACGTGGACGAGTTTATGGCCCTACCCAGTTTCGTCGCGAATCTCGCCATCCATTCCTTCGCCGCACCAACCCCAAGCAGCACAAGCACCACAGGGATATTCCCCTTGACTTCAGCCCCATGTATCATTCTGCTGATCGCCTTTCCCGCAAACTCGAAACCGACAATCAACAACAGTATCGCGATGATAAGGGTCGCTATGGTTTCAACTCGCCCATGTCCGTATGGATGTTTTTCGTCCGCGGGCTGCGCCGCTACTTTGAATCCAATCAGAACCACAACGGACGTAACCACGTCCGAGGCCGTATGCACCGATTGGGCGATCAGTGCGATGCTGTTCAGGGTCACTCCAAAAAAGAAGTTAATAAGCGCAATGACGACATTTCCGACGATACTGACCCACGCCTCAAGATAGCCGTATCGCATTCTGACTCTCTCATCCGAGACGTTCTCATGGTCCTTGACGAACATGCGCAATAAAAATTTTGTTAAAGACATATCACGACTCTCCTTTATGATTAGAATGTTAAAGTACTCTGCCCGTTTTCTTAAGTGAATTCACCGTTTCGTACCATGTGGGGCTCTTGTCGCCTTCTCGCTGTTTCAACCCGTGTACGGAAGCTCTCTCCATGTGCTCTCCTCAGTGTGCGGGGAAAGGATTCCCCCGCGTACTCTGTTCGGAGGCACCGGAAGGTTCCGCGAAGCTGAGTGATACGATGCGGAAGTGTCCGTTCTCCAAAGAAATATCGATTCCATCGATTCCGGGGATCTTGAGCATGCTTTGAATATAAGCAATGAGGTTTTTTTTGTACAACGAGGGTTTTACGCTTCGATGATCGATTATTTCGCTCGTTATGTTTTTTTGTGATGGGATGGTTTTTCGTCCGTTTTTAGAAGATGTACCAGGGGGTCAAGGTGTTTTCAAGGGAAAAAAAATCAATGATCAACAGGCGCAAAGGCGCCCGCAGATGCACCTGCTTGTGAACGTGTAGAAAGACCACAGGGAATGATGTCGGCCTTGCATCCGACACATGAGGCTGAGCCCAAGAAGTAACGGGGGTCAGCCCTTGCCTGCGAAGCTGTCGGGAAAATGGAGCCGAAGGAGTTTTCGGTCCGGAGGGACCGCGGGAAAACGAACTTCATACGGGCGGAGGACAGGGGCTCCGTGGCCGTAGAAGACACGGAGAACTCAGAGAACTCCTTTTCGCTGGAATACCTCCTTGGAAATGTTGCACAAGCTCACCCATATGCGCCAAAGATACAGGCCCGCCAATAATGTGACAAATCCGCCTATGAAGAGGGTTTTGGGCGCTCCTATGCGGGATGCGAGCCAACCCGCGCAGAGACTCCCAAGGGGAGTAAATCCCCCTGCGGCAACCGTGTACAGGCTCATGACCCTGTTGCGCATGTCATCGTCCACAAGGGTTTGCACGAGAGTGTTGCATGATATCAGAGTGGATATCATAAAAAATCCCAGCATTGCGATGAGGACGAGAGAGAGAGGAAAAGATCGCGACAGCGCGAAAGCGCTTATGGATACTCCAAAGAAAATGCACGATCGGGCGAGCACACCTCCTAAACCAAAAGGAGATTGACGCAATGTGAGGTGGATCGAAGCAAGAAGGGCACCCAAACCCGACGCTCCCATAAGGAAACCCAGAGCCTGAGGCCCGCCTTGAAGGATGTCGCTTGCGAAGACAGGGAGCAGGACTAAATATGGAAGGGCGAAAAAACTGACGATGGACATGATAATGAGGTATCTTTTGAGGGGGCCGAAGGACATGGCGTAGACAATGCCCTCCGACAGCCCCACCAGGACCTTCTTCCGGCTTCCCTGGGAGGCGAGGGGTTGAGCGAACCTCATCAGCAAAAGGGCGATAATGGTGGCACAGTGTCCCACACCGTTGAAAAGAAAACATATGCCCTCTCCGAATATGGCTATGATGAACCCCGCGACGGAGGGGCCGATAAGCCGTGTGATGTTGATGACCATAGAGGAGAGGGCGATAGCGTTTCCGATGTCCCGGTTATCGTCCACCAGTTTCACGGTGAAACTCTGCCTTGCAGGAAATTCAAAGGCGTCCGATATGCCTATGATGGCCGCCAGCACGAGGATATGCCACTGATTGATAAGACCCGTGAGAGTTAATACCGCCAGGATCATGGCGTGCAGCATACTGACTGTCTGACACACGACGAGGACTTTTCTCAGATCCTTTCCCTCCATAAGAACTCCGGTGAACAATCCCAGGAGGAGCGTAGGCAACAGGATCAAAAAATCCACTGCTCCGAGCAGCAGTAAAGAACCGGTGAGGCGGTATATGAGCCAGTTCATGGCCACACGCTGCATCCATTTTCCTACGAGGGAAATCAGCTGTCCCGTGAGGAAAAGACGGAAGTTCCTGTGTCGAAGAGCGCGGAACATACCCTGTATCTTCGAAGCGGACATTATCAGATACTCCTTCCGTATATCATTCGATTATAGGGTTGTCCGGTACATGCCGATGTATCAGAAGATTAACCTGAAGCCGGCTCTATACATACTCGCCTTGCGATAGGGCCTTTCAGGGAGAAACTCACCGGAATTTCGATCACGCCATCGATGTCTCTCTCCATTCATCTCCTGCAGATAGAATAGAGGCCGGCATCTGAAGCACTCTGCGGAGCGTGCGGACCCATGAAGAAGGGGGCTCGATACCACGTATCCTAGAGTCAAGACTGACGAGGTCCTTGCAAAGGACGGACATGTCAGGAGTTCTGCTCAGACCCTTCGAATATGTTGACGAAACACCCCAGAAGACGTTTCGTAAACGGGCTTCTGTCCTCATCGTCAAGACACTGTACAGGAATATACTCGCACAGCTGCCCCTTGTTCATCACCGCCACTCGCTGGCAGCTTCTTTTGATAACACGGATATCATGGCTTATCATCAGCATCGTAAAGTTGCACTCTTTTTGCAAATGCTCCAGTAGCTGCAATATCTGGTCTTGAATTATCATGTCCAGAGCAGATACGGACTCGTCGCATATGAGAATCTCCGGTTCGCAAACCAGCGCTCTGGCTATGGCAACTCTCTGGCATTGTCCGGTGCTCAGCCGCGGAGGCTTTCTCTCTTGGGTGCACTCATCGATTCCTACCATATGCAGGTATTTCCTCGCCCTACCTTCCCGCTCAGAAGGAGGGCATATGTTCTGGTATTTAAGAGGTTCTTCAACAAGCTGAATCGCAGTCCTCCTCGGATTGAGACTGGCCCTTGCATCTTGAAATACGAACTGAATGGCGCGACACATATCCTTGTGAAACTTTTTTTCCCACTTCAGAAGATTATCCTTGCGGAAGAGGATGTTCCCTGAATTCGGATGGATCAAGCCGACCAGACATTTTGCGAGGGTACTCTTTCCACATCCGCTTTCACCGAGAATACCCACCGTCTCATTATTCCCTATATCTATCGAAAAATTATTCAGGGCGATCTTCTTGTCATTTTTCTTCTCGAAAATCTTTGTTACATTTTGCAAGGAGAGGATAACCTCTTTGGGGTTGTCTTGCTCCTCGGACCTGTCCAGAGGCGCCACCTTGTACGCGGCGATCAATCTCTGAGTGTACGGGTGCTGCGGATTTTTTATGATGGCGTCCGGACCTCCCTGCTCGACTATGACGCCCTTCTCGAGCACGATTATCTGGTCGCTTATTTCAAAGGCAACACCAACGTCATGGGTGATAAGGAGCAGAGACAGCCCCATGTCCTTTTGAATGCGCTTCAGAAGATTCAATACCTCTTTCTGACAGAGTACGTCCAGTGCGGAGGTGGGTTCATCAGCTATGATCATCTCCGGTTCGAGGGAGAGTACCAGGGCAATGCAGACACGCTGGCACATTCCCCCACTGAGCTCGAAGGGGTAAAGATCCAAAATCCTGGCAGGGTTTTCAAACTCAAGAGTACGAAGGAGTTCCAAGGCCTTCTTTTCAATTTCGGCCTTACTTTTATTCGTCTTTTCCAGTACATCATAAAAGTGTTTTCGTATCTTTTTGATGGGATTCAGCGCAAGATGTGCGTCCTGATAAACCATCGCGATCTTTGATCCCCGAATACTTCTTCCATCGCAATGCAGAAGATCGACGGGCACCCCATCACGGGAGATATAGCGGATCTCGCCGGAGTCGATAACAGCGTTCCTTGACAGGATACCGAGCAACGCTTTACCGAGGGTGGATTTCCCCGAGCCGCTTTCGCCGAGCATGGTCATTATTTTTCCACGGGGCAAGGTGAAATGTATATCTTTCAAAACTCGAACTTCGGATGTATCGAGTCTGTAGGTTACTCCAAGATGGTCCACTTCCAGTATGGGGTCTTTTTCTTTCAGACTTTTCTTTAGTTCGGCCACTTTTCTCACCTCACAGCTCTACACTTTCATATGGATCAAGCAGGTCCCGCATTCCCTCTCCTATCAGATTCAAGGAAAATACCGTGAGAATAATGAAGAGAGAGGGGCCCACGATGAGATAGGGCGACTGGAAAAAATGCGCCCTGGCGTCGGAAAGCATGCTTCCCCATTCCGGAGAGGGGGGTTGCGCCCCCATGCCCAGGAACGACAGAGCGGATATGGAGAGTATGAGGGTGCCCAATTCAAAGGTGGCCAACGTGAAGATCGGTCCCGTCACTTTTGGCAGGACTTCACGAAAGACTATATGGGGCTGCGATGCTCCCAACACTTTAGCCGCCAGCACGGATTCGTCATCTTTCACCTGAAGCACGATACTCCTGGCCATCCTCGCGAATGGAACCCACCAGACAGAGATGACAACCAACAGCAGATTGCAAAGGCTCGCCCCGAAGAGCGCGGTGACGACCAACGCCAAGACCATGAACGGGAAAGCCATGAGCACGTCAATGACCCTCATGACGACCACATCAAAAACACTGTCCTTGTTCAGTCCCGTGGCTATCCCGATGAGGGTGCCCATAACCAATGCCATGGACAGCGCGGTGAGGGTCATTACAAGGGTCACTCGCCCCCCGTACAGCGTACGGGACAATAGATCACGGCCATAGCGGTCCGTACCAAAGGGGTGCTCCGCGCTGAAACTGGACAGCCGTGACGCGGAGTGTGCCGCCGTAGGGCTTATATTGGTGATAAGAGGCGCCCCCACGATAGCGGCGATGATTATTGCAAGCAGTACACATCCTATCCGGATTCTTCTGAGTGAGCTTTTTCTGTTCATTCTTCTCATCCATTCGTCGGAGCGCTCTTCAATCTTGGGTCAACCAGGATGTAAAGAACGTCCACCATTAAATTCGTCAGGATAATCGCAGTGACGGTCACCATGGAATACCCTTGGATGGCGGGATAGTCGTGGAGCATGATCGCATTGACCGCATAGCTCCCAATACCGGGCCACGAGAAAATACTTTCTATGACTATGGCGCCTCCTATCATCTGAACCAGGGAAATGGAGATGACCGTAATGATGGGGAGCAGAGAGTTGCGCACTATGTCCCGTATGATGATTCTCTTTGAAACCCCGCAGGATTTCGAGAAAAGGGTGTATGCCTGTCCCATTTCGGTCAACGAAGTGGCTCGGACCACTCGTATGGTTCGAGGCGCATTCGTAAGCGCCGCGGCCATAGCTGGCAGCCACACTCTGTAGAGGTTGATATCGCTGCTCATTTCGTAGATTCTGTATCTAACAGCAAAAAAATACACGAGCGAAAGAGAGAGCACAAAGCCGGGCACCGACGCAAGCATAACGCATAGTAACCGTATGACGTTGTCTTTGAACCCTCCCGCCCGAACAGCGGAAAGGATACCGAAGCCGATGCCTAACACCACCTGGATCACCAGGGCGGCAAAAGCCAGAATCAACGTTGCCTTTAATGCGGTGGTTATTTCTTGAGCGACGCTTCTTCCCGTCCAGATGGACGTTCCAAGATCAAGGCGAAGCACCTTGGTAAACCAGTTCTTGTATTGCACGAAAACGTTGTCGTTCAGACCATGAAGTTCCCGCAGCTCCTGTTTGCGCTCTTCGAGCAGCGACGCGTCGTTGATGCTCAGGTCTCCGGGCTGCTCCAGCAGCAGCGTTATGGGATCGCCGGGAGCCTGTCTGATAAGCACGAACAACACGATGCTGGATAAAAATAAGGTCAATAACGCTCCTAAAAATTTACTTGAAACGCCCCTCACGATTTTTTCCCCTTTCAGTAAGGAAAAGTAAAAAGGCATAGACAGGTGTACCTGTCTATGCCAAAAGTATCTTACTGTCCCTTCAATCTCATGTCCGCATTCACAAGATTTTCGAACTGTCTGAAGTGCGGTACGAACCCCTCCAGCGAAGTGCTGACCGCCGTAAGCTGAGCTCTCGGACAAATGTAAATAGCAGGAGACTCTTCGGCTATATGAAGGGAGAGTTCTTCAACGAGCGCTTTTCTTTCTCCACTGTCCGAAACATTGGCGATCATCCCGATGAGTTCGTTCGTCCTGTCGTCCGCGTAGCCGCCGTAGTTCCCGGCGCCGCGGGGAGAGTACTGCCCCTCCAGCATGGGGACCACGTTGCCGAAGGTCGACCAGGCCTCTATCGAGGCGCCCCAGTCTCCAGTCTTTCGGGCATCTTGAATCAGGGAGTAGTCCCCATGTCGGACGGCTACCTTGACGCCTAATCTATCCCACTGGATTTGCAGCGCCTCTCCCATGGCTTTGTCTGTCCTGAAAGTCCTGAGCACGATTTCCAGAGGCTTGGAGTCCTTGTACCGATATCCGTCCTTTGCCTTTTTCCATCCCGCGCCGTCCAGGAGTTCCTCCGCTTTCTGAGCGTTATAGGAATCAAAGAACATGTTTTTAAAGTCGGAGTAGAACGGATTGGAAGCAATCCAAACAGTGACCGGCGTGCTCAATCCCTCTTCTCCCAGGAGATTCAACTCTTCTCTGTCCACCCCCCATGCAAGGGCCTGTCGTACTTTGGGATCATCCAACCCCGGCTTCTTAAGGTTGAGATAAATGGTGTGCGTATTCGCCGCAGGCACCGAGACGATCTGCGATGTATTGCTCGTGTCAAATTGTGCTTTTGAGGCCACAGGGATGTTCAGAACAATGTGATATCGTCCGCTCAAAGCGGCAATAACCCGAGCATCGGCGTCTCCTATCTCTTCGTAGACAATCCGCTTCGTCTTCGGTTTCTGCCCCCAGTAACTCTCGTTTCGCTCGTACACTATTTTCTTGTGCGGTTCATATTCGACGACTTTGTACATTCCGGTGTAATCGGCGGTGTCAATGCTTTTATAGGTATATTTTTCGTTTGTGTTGTGAACGACCAGCGTGTAATGGGATAAGTTCATGGGAATATCAACGTTCGGGGTTTCTGTCTTTGCCTGGATGACGTAATCGCTTTTTATGGAAAACTCGATGCCCTTTAAATACGGAGAAGCCTTGGGGTTCAGCTTACCCTCTCTTTGAATGGAGCGTATCACGGCATCAGCCGTTACGGGTTCCCCGCTCCAGAATGTCGCCTCGGGGCGTAACGCGATCTCCCAATTATATTCGTCAATTTGCGTCGCATCCTTTGCCAGTGAGGGCTGTACGCTCCCTTTGGGATCCGCCTTGAACAAAACCTCCGCTGCGCCAACCCCCATCATGGTGTCCCCCGAAGGGTAGCTGGTAGGATCCAGGCTGATGGGAATTTCATTGCCTGCAATGACGATAGGGGCGTTTGCAAAGGCAAGACCGCAACCACACAGGAGCAAAGTAAAACTCAACAGGAACGAACCAAGAATGCTTCTCCCTATTTTCATCTGTATTTCCTCCCTTTTGCCGGAAATTATTCAATCCACCTCGCATCTTCTTCTGTTTTCAGGGGGTTCCTAAAAAATCGACGGCAAATTGTGCATAAAAAGAAGAGGCAATTTCCAGAACACGTTCGTCCACATTGAACTTCCCATGATGTACCGGATAGTCCAAACCTGCCGAGCTGTTCCTGGTGCCGATGAAAGCGAACACGCCCGGAACCCTTTCCAGGTAGCTTGAAAAATCCTCACTGGCGCTCCACGGAGGAAAATGTACCACCGCATCCCTTCCTACTAGTGACTCCGCAGTCTTTTTCGCTCTTTCAGAAAGTGGGAAGGAGTTTACGACAGGAGGCCCGTACCCCTCCACGGACACCTCACAGGACGCCCGAAATGTTTCCGCTGTCTTTTTCGCAACCCGGGTTATCCCTTCCGATATGCGATCTCTCAGCTCTGAATTAAAAAACTTGATCGTCGCCGCCAAATGAGCGTCTTGCGCAACGACGTTGTGAGCCTCTCCGCCATGAAACAGCCCCACTGTTACGGCTACCGGTTCGAATACAGGGAGCTCTCGGCTCACAAGAGTTTGCAGGTTCATGACAATAGCACTCCCAGCGACAATAGCGTCGATGGTCTCATGGGGTGCCCCCCCATGTCCGCCCTTTCCCTTCACATGAATGTGAGCCCGAAGAGAAGCAGCCATTCGCGGCCCGGGATCAACGGAAATGGTGCCGACATCCATATTCGGCATGACATGAAGCCCGAAGATGCCGTCCACATCGTCCATAATCCCATTCCGCACCATGATTCCAGCTCCGCCGGGCGCTTTCTCCTCGGAGGCCTGGAAGATCAACTTTATTTTTCCTGCAAAAGCTTTTCCATCGGTTTTATGGAGAGTGCTCAGGATTTTCGCTGCTATCATCAGTCCTGATGTATGGCAATCATGGCCACAGGCATGCATGACTCCGGGGACAACGGACGCATATTCGACACCCGTCTCCTCGTTGATAGGCAGAGCGTCCATATCCGCCCGCAAAGCTACCGTCTTTCCCGGGATTCCGCTGTCAATAATGCCGACAACACCCGTGTCTCCCACTCGAAAGTTTGCGATCCCCCACTCGGAGAGCTGGTCTTCAACGAACTCGGCCGTGGCGTATTCCTGCCCGCTCAACTCGGGGTGCTTATGTATCATTCTTCTATACGCAACGCCCTCTTCGTGAAAGCTCCTCGCCAAATCGCGGATATTCATCCAGACCTCTCCTCATTCAGACATTCAGAAAGTACTCGGGACATACCAGCGGCAATATCATGCGAACATAAATTCTTCGTGTCCATCTCTTTGCATTTAGCTGATCGCCTCAATATTGGGAGAACCGGAAAGTCCTGTGAAAAAACCTGAAGTCTCGATATACAACCCAGTGATCCCGTCTGATGCAGAGATGAAACCAGAAGCTGTATGAGCTGATTTGCATCGATGAATCCGTGGCCCCAGGGTGGTGGGATTCTCCCGGCGTAGGGACTCAGAGGAAGCAGTGAAACTCTCGGCGCTCTCCTGAGGCCACGAACTTTAACGGATCAGTGATATCGGTTACTTGTACGCCTTCTCCAGAGCACCGAGGAAGTCCTTGAGCAAGTCCTCTTCGTTCTCAATGCCCACGGAGACTCTGATCAAACCATCGCTGATCCCCATTGCCTGCCTCTCCGCCTTTGTCAATCCGCTGTGAGAGCTCAACGTCGGATATGCTATGGTCGTCCGGAATCCGCCGAGAGTCATAGCATAACGAACAAGCTTCAGGTTTCTTATAAAGGCGTTCAACTTCTTCCTGTCCTCAGGAAGCTCGATGCTTAACATACCGCCGAAGTACTCCCCGAACTCCTTTTTGGCCACCGCGTACGACGGGCTGCTCTCCAGACCAGGATAATATACGTCCTTGACGTACGGAGATTTTTCAAGGGCATGGGCCAACGCAAAGGCATTGCTGCACTGCTTCTTGATGCGCAGGTCAAGAGTCCTGATCCCTCTGCATGAGAGCCACGAAGTAAAGGGGTCTACCTGAGTCCCTATGATTTTCTGAATCACCAGGGACTTGGCGATAAGATCTTTTTTGCCCACCAAAGCACCGCACACCGCGTCGCTATGTCCGTTGGCGAACTTCGTCAAACTGCATGCCACCAGATCTGCCCCCAACTCTATGGGCTTCACCAGCGCGCCCGTCATGAAGGTATTGTCCACCATAAAAATGGCTTTGTTTTCATGAGCGATATCCGCTATGGCCTTCAGATCGGGGACTGTCATGATGGGATTCGTGACGGTTTCGCAGTAAAAGAGCTTTGTGTTGGGCCGAACGGATTTCTTTACCTCTTCAAGATCCGTAAAATCAATGAACGTGGTCTCCACTCCGAATTTGCTCAGAATAAGGGTTGAGATTTCCAGCGTCTCATTGTAGAGCGTCTTATCCGACAGGATATGGTCTCCCTTTTGGATCAGCGTAATCATGGGAGTCGATATCGCCGACATTCCAGAAGCGCATATTATAGCATCCTCTCCGCCCTCCAGATAGCTCATCAGCTCGATAAGGGCGGTTCTGTTCGGGTTCTTGGATCTGTTATAGCAGAATCCTCCCACTTCATACCGGTGCTCAAGATCATCCAAGTCCTCAACATTATGAGCCGTGGTCAAGTGAATTGGCAGCGATTCGGGGTTAGTGGCTATAAACTTCGTGTGGGAGCCCGCGTTCAAAAGATTTGTTTCAAAATGCATGTTCTTGTCGATTTCATGCTGCATGATACATACCTCCCTTTGTGATATTAACATTTCTCCGAAGAAACAAAGCGCACGTACACTTCTTCAAAACGGATCGCTCTATAGGTATCGACGTGCTCGAAAGACCGAAGGGACCGAGCACTCTCCATTTGGATTTTTATACGACATACTGGTCGTTCGGATATTCCGAAAGGTAACGGTCGCGCCTATCCACTATTAACGTGACGACGTTTTGCCCTTTCTTCATCCGGGAAGCCAGCTTCAGCGCCACCGCAACATTCGCTCCCGAGGACATTCCACAGTAAATACCCTCTTCGGAGCAAAGCCTGTTCGCCATGGCCCGAGCCTCATCCGAGCTGACCCTGAAAAACTTATCAGGGTACCCGGCGGCCACCATCTCCTCAAGAACGGATTTTTCCTTAACCCATTTTTCAACACCGAGAGCGGATGCCATTTCCTTCTGGTTTCCCGTTATGTAGAACTCTCCTCGCTCGCTTTCATTTTTTTCCATTTCGATATACTGCTCGCTGCCTTCGGGAATAACACCGAACGTGGTCTCCAACTTTACGCCTCTTTCCTTCATCGCAAGACACATTCCGAAAAGAGAAGCCCCTGATCCGGCGGAACAGCCTATCGCATCAATCTTCCCGTCAAGCTGGTCGTATATTTCATACCCTATGCTCTTTTGACCCAGGTAGTTCGCGCTGTTATAAATTTGATCGATCCATATCGCATTGGGAGACTCCTCTTCCTCTTGCGCACAATCCCGTTTTGCAGTCAACACGTCCAAAAGATCCCCATTCAATTCGTACAGCCTTGTGGCCTCGTCCTCTGAGATATACTTTCTAGGATCGCTTGACACTTTGACTTCCGGCCCATAGGCGGAAGTTATTTTAAATCGGGCATCAACTTCCTTTTCGAAATAATATCTATAAAGATAAATCTTCGCTTTGTACCCCTTGGCCGCACAGACAAGAGCAACAGCGGGGGCAGTATTTCCCGCAGAGGCGTCGACCACGGTGGCGCCAGGCAGTATCCTTTTCCCGTTCCACGTCTCACCCTTCTCAGCCGCCTCTATCATAGCCAAGGCCATCCTGTCCTTATAACTACCACTGGGATTCAGATGTTCAAGCTTGACGAATACATTCGCATCAACGTCTTTGCCGATTTTATTTAACTTTAACAAATGCGTCTTCCCTATCGCTTCAAGCACACTGTTAATATATTTCACTCCAATTACCCCCAATGAAATTTTGTCCTACATAAAGTCTTTATGGACTGCATATTCTGAACCAACAGAATGTCAGCGTATCGGACGTATACACCCCGCCTTGGCAAAGTCTTGATAAATTCCGGCATTACAAAAGAGAGCGTTTATATCACCGCAACACTTCTTCTCTATCAAGAGAACACGCCGGTTACAATGAATTGCCCGTAGGGCGAAAGATATACGTATCAGAAACAGAAGAGTTATAAATGGGGATTGCTGCTTTTCAGGTTTCTTACGCGTAAGTCGTTGACATAGATACTCGTAATTCTTTCACGCACTAGGTAATCAATTTTTTAAAAGCACCATAGAATATCTTGAAGAAAGTATATATAATGAATTTGCCGATGTAAAATTAGAGAATTACTTCTGGTAAATTAATAAAATCGATAGGAGGGTCCGTCATGGATACCAGCTATCTCGAAACATTCTTGCTCGTCTGTGAGAATAAAAGCTTCAGCAAGACCGCGGAACTGCAGAATCTCGTCCAGTCCACCGTTTCTTTTCGGATAATGAAGATAGAAGAAGAACTGGGGAGAAAAATTTTTGAAAGAAACAACAAGTACATATATCTGACAAAGGAAGGGGAGGTCCTGAAATCTTACGCTAAGCGTATCGTCGAACTGAACAATAAAGCGAAGCAGCAGATAAGTACACTGAACTTCTATGATCATACCCTGTCGATCGGAGGGATTGATTCCTTCCTTTCATATATGGTGCACCGGGTTTTACAGTCTTTTCTCAAGGACCATCCGAGAATTGCGGTCAAAATCATCTCCATGCATTCTCCAAATGTCTTGACAAACATCTACGAAGAAGTGATCGATTTAGGTTTTACGACACAACCCTCCACACTTACCACCGTTTCCACAAATGTCGTCTTTGAAAGCGAACTTGTCCTTGTAACAAATCCCAAGGGCAAGTACGGCAGTGTTTCGCAAATGAAGATCGATGAATTACCCTTCAAGAACATCATTAATCTCAACTACTCCACTTCGTACGGCCTTGATAAAGACGAATCCGTAATACTGCGCCAAATGCATCACAACGAAAGAGTAAGCATCGACACCTACCTGCTGTTAATCTCCTTCTTGTTGGAGGAAACGGACTCCTTGGCCCTGATCCCTGAATTTCTGGTGCGCGATCATATCAGAAATGGCGCGTTGAAAGGAATTACAATCGACGGGAACGGAGAAGATAAATTATTATGGAAAGTGTACTCTATTTATCTGAAGGCCAACAAAAGAAAAAATATTATTGATACGTGGCACGCCTACATGCGGAACAATCTCAAAGACTCGTAATCTGTTAACAACGTCACCATGGTAGTCGTATTGTTTCGGTTTTCATCAGAATCAAGTTTTTTCTTCCGGATACATGTGCGCTATGTTTTTGGAACACCTGTCGCCGGAGAAAAAATCGCCCTTCTCTCTTTCACAACCTTGTGATACATAGAAAGAGAATCCGAACGCTGTTTTTGCTTCATATACAGGGAGGAGGAGACAGCCCCATGCTTGTTCTGGGACACAGGGGAGCCTCGGGGTACGCCCCGGAGAATACCATCGCCGCCTTCGAGCTGGGCATCCGGCAGGGGTGCCACGGGTTCGAGTTCGACGTCCAGCTCAGCCGCGACGGGGAGCCCGTGGTCCACCACGACTGGTCTGTGGAGCGGACCACCGGTGGCACGGGGGACATCCGCGACCTGACCTTTCGGGAGCTCCGGCGCCTGGACGCGGGACGGTGGTTCGCCCCGGAGTTCCAGGGGGAGAGGATCCCCTCTCTCGCGGAGGTTTTGGAGCACATCCCCAGCGGGATACTCCTGAACGTGGAGCTTAAAAGCCGGGCCTCCGACGGGCCGGGGCTCGAGGAGAGGACCATAGCCGTCCTGCGGAGCCACGGGCGGCTCGAGGAGGCCATCCTCTCCTCCTTCAATCACCGCTCGCTGAAGCGCGTCCGGGAGATCGCCCCCGACGCCCGCCTCGGGATGCTCTACGAGGCGCTGCTCCTACACCCCTTCGACTACATCGAGGGGCTGGGATTGGACCTCTCCAGCATCCACCCCCTGCACGATTACGTCGATGTCGGTCTTGTCACGGAGGCTCACGACCGGGGGCTGAAGGTGGCGTGCTGGACGGTGAACACGACGGAACGGACCGGGGAGCTGCTGCAATGGGGCGTGGACATGGTCATCACCAACTACCCCGACAGGTGCCTGGGAGCGATGTGACGGCTCGGGGTCAGTTCGAAGGGGACTCGCTCTCTTTTTTCTTTCCCAGATACAGGTTCGCCACGGCGAAGATGGACGTGCCGGCGATGAGGAGGAAGGAGATGGCGTTGATCACCGGCGTGGACCCGTCGCGGACCTGCATGTACATGTTGATGGGCAGGGTCGCCTGGGACCCGACGGTGAAGATGGTGGTGTTGAAGTTCTCGAAGGACATGAGGAACGCCACCGCCGCGCCCCCCAGGATGGACGGACGAAGGTAGGGCAGCGTCACGTACCGGAGGACCTCCGCTCTGTTGGCTCCCAGGTTGTAGGCGGCCTCCTCCAGGGAGCGGTCGAACTTCTTCAGCCGGGCGGAGACCACCAGCGCCACAATGGTGGAAATGAAGGACGACTGCCCCAGGACCACGAGCCAGAACCCCGGAACGAGGGATTTCGCGTAGATCCCCGTGAGCTTTTCGATGAAAATCCCCACCGTGTTGGCGAACATGAGGATGGAGATGCCGAGGATGACCCCCGGGATGACCAGCGGCGCGATCATGAGGAAATAGAGCGCCCTCTTGAACCGGAAGTCCTCCTGCTCAAAGAGGAACGCCGCACAGGTCCCCAGGAAGGTGGAGACGGCGGTCACCGCTCCTGCGACCCGAAACGAGAAGGCGATGCTCCGCAGGTTCGTCTGGTCGTTGAAGATCCCGAACTTCTGAGGGCCGTCGCCGAAGAACCAGTCGAGGGTGAACCCCTCCCAGGGCAGGGACGGGTACATGGAGTCGTTGAAGGCGAGGACCATGGTCACCACCAGGGGTGCGAAGAGAAGGACGAAATAGGCGGCGATGAAGAGGTCGAAGCCCCACCGGTACCCCTTGGACGAGGGGAGAGAGCGGATCATTTCACCACCTCGCCCAGGTTCTGCCCCGTTATCCTCAGCGCGATCCAGATGATCAGGGACGAGAGCAGGAGCAGCAGAAAGCCGAAGGCCGCCCCCTGGTTCCAGTTGAAGTAGAGGATGATCTGGTTGTAGATCTGCTCGGTGAACCACAGGGAGTTCTTGCCCCCCATGAGGTTCGGCGTCAGGTAGCTACCCAGGGCCAGCATGAAGACGATGATCCCCCCGGAGACCATCCCCGGCATGCAGTGCGGGATGATGATGGTCCGCCATATGGCGGTCTTCGAGGCCCCGAGATCGTAGGCAGCCTCGATGAGGGCGTCGTCGAGGGCGTCCATGACCCCGACGATGGGGACCACCATGAACAGCATGCTCGTGTACACCAGCCCCAGGATCATGGCGACGTCGTTGTACAGCAGCTCCACGGGTTGGCTGAAGAGCCCCAGGGCGGTGAACAGGCGGTTGATCACGCCGCTCTCCCGAAGCAGGATGATCCACCCGTACACCCGTATGAGCTCGCTGACCCAGAAGGGCACGAGGATGAGGGCCATGAGGAGCCCTCCGGCGCGGACGCGGGCCACCTTCGTGATGTAGAACGCCACAGGCAGGGCGATGGCCATCACGAGGAACGTGACCAGGATGGAGTACAGGGCCGTCCGGACGAAGGTCAGCCAGTAAATCGGCTCGCTGAAAAAGGCCATGTAGTTGCCGAGGGTGAAGCCTCCCGGGCGGGAGGACGTGAAGGAGAGACGCAGGAGCTCCAGATGGGGCAGCACGATCAGGAGGAGAAGCCAGAGGGCCACCGGGAGGAAGAAGAACAGGAAGCCGAGATGAAGCCGCCCTCTACCGCCCATCGCACAGCACCCCGCCGTTCCCGGCAAAACAGAGGGAGAGGTCCGGGTTCCACCCGACGGTGATCCGGTCGCCCGCTCGGATGTGGTCGTAGAGCCCCGTCTGGGGGAGCATCACGACGATCTCGTCGTCCGTCCCCTCGGGGGTCACCAACAGCCGGCTGTTCCCACCATCGAACAGGACGGCCCGAACCTGCACGGCCATCCTGTTGAACCGTTCTGCGCCGCCCTCCGGCTCGATCACCATGGCCTCTGGGCGGACGAACAGCTCGCAGGGGTCGCCCTCGCCGAGGTCGCACCCGGCGGCGTCGAGCAGGAAGTCGAATCGCCCGGCGTACCGTCCGCGGACAAGCCCCTTTTCGTCCCTGGCCGGGGTGACGGAGAACCTGTTGTTGTTCCCCACGAACTGCGCCACAAAGGAGGACCGGGGCCGATGGTACAGCTCCTGGGGGCTCCCCGTCTGCTCGAAGGCCCCCCTGTTCATCACCGCCACAGTGTCGCTCATCACCATGGCCTCGGACTGGTCGTGGGTGATATAGACGAAGGTGGTCCCCACATTGGCCTGCAGCGTCTTCAGCTCCACCTTCATATGCTCCCGGAGCTTGGCGTCCAGCGCGCCGAGGGGCTCGTCCAGCAGCAGCACCGCCGGATCGAGCACCAGACACCGGGCGATGGCGATACGCTGCTTCTGTCCGCCGGAAAGCTGGCCGATCCGCTTCTTTCCAGCGTCGGGAAGCCCCACCCGTCCGAGCATGTCGTGCACCTTCCGGGTGACGGCCGCGTCCTTCTCCCCTCTTCGCCGGAGTCCAAAGGCCACGTTTTCGAACACGTCCATCATGGGGAAAAGGGCCAGATTCTGGAAGACGAGGTTGACGGGCCGCCTGTTCGGAGGGACGGCGCTCATGTCCTCGCCGTTGAACAGGATGGTCCCCTCGTCCTGACGGATGAATCCGGCGATCATGCGAAGGAGGGTCGTCTTGCCGCACCCCGACGGCCCGAGGATGGAGAAGAATTTTCCGTCCTCCACGTCGAAGGAGACATCGTCCACTGCGGTGAAGCTCCCGAATCTTTTCGTGAGGCCACGAACGGACAGAGCGAAGGACATGAAGAGGTCACCCCAATCACGGAACCGCCGACAGCCCTCCGAGGGCTGCCGGCGGCGTGCGTACTCGTACGGCGATTCTACCTTGCGGCCTTCACCTTATCAAGCGTCCGGCCCTCCATCTCCTCGATTCCCGCGGGAACCGTCGGGTACCAGTTGATCTTCGCCAGGACCTCCGGCGGAAGCCCTCTGGTGAAGTTGGCCTTGATCTCCGGATCGAGGAAGTTCACGGCGTCCTTCGAGGCTGTGCCGTAGGTTTCCCTGTTGGTGAAGAACGCGGCGTTCTCGGGGCGGAGCATGAAGTTGATGTAGGCGTAGGCTCCCTCGAGATTCTCGGAACGGGCGGGGATGGCGAAGGTGTCCACCCACGCCAACGCGCCGCTCGCGGGGGCGATGTAGTCGATGTCCGGGTTCTCTCCGTGGAGCTTCCACCCAGCCTGCTCCCACGCGGAGGCCGCCCAGACCTCGCCGGAGCGAAGCAGCTGGAGCAGCTGATCCCCGTTGTCCCAGTACGTCTTCACCGAGGGCTTCCCGGCGATGAGAACCTTCTCCATCTCATCGAGGAACTTCTGGTACTCCTCGGGCTTGCCGTAGAGGGAGAAGGGGTCGTAGCCCAGCGAGAAGCCCATGCCGATGAGCGTGGGCCTCTTCATGCGGTAGGACACCCTGCCGGCGTACTTCGGGTCGAGGAGGTCCTTGAAATCCTTCACGTCGGGCGCCTTTGCTTTGTTGATCACGAGCCCCTCCGTGCCATAGATATGGGGAACGGCGT
This sequence comes from uncultured Synergistales bacterium, assembly GCA_937897575.1. Lineage (GTDB taxonomy): Bacteria > Synergistota > Synergistia > Synergistales > Aminobacteriaceae > CALCQG01. The sequence continues at coordinate 55,444 of CALCQG010000067.1, forward strand.
AGGATTTCCCGTCCACCAGGGTGTTCTTCTTCACGGCGGCCAGGAGGGACGGATCGATCTGGTCCTCGTTGATGCGGGCATAGTCTATGGGCTGGTAGATCCCGTACTGCTCCACTACCGAAGAGATCCTGTCCTGGGAGGGTTGGGCGAGGTCAAATCCGCCGCCCCGCGTAGCGCGAAGCTTGCTGATCATCTCCTCGTTGTTGCTCAGAGTGATCTCCACCTTGTACCCCGTCTCCGCGGTGAACTTGTCCAGAAGCTCCTGGGGTGCGTACCCCGACCACGTGATCACGCGAAGCACCGGATTCGCCGGGGCGGCGCACGCAACAGAGGCCACGGTCAGCACGGCTATAACAAACAGCACGAACACAGAACGTTTCATTCACTATCCCTCCTGAGGATTCCGATAATGAACTGCTTTCCCGTCGTTTCGCCCATGAGCTTTTCCTGTGATTTCTGCAACCGGCACCTTCGATTCTAGTCTCAACAGGTGCTATGGTCAACAAAACAACGGGTGAGGACGGAAAGTGTTACGGAGCGGAAACAGTGCGCCGAAAAAGAACCGCACGGACCGCTGCGCTGCTTTGAAATTACCGTGCAGAAGCACGTCTCTGCGGGCTGGGCCGCACAGAACAACCCCTCGTCATTCCAGACGCCTAAGGACTGGAAAATCACTCTCGACCTTAATACAGGCCCTTCGCCATCGAAAAACCTCCTCGTTCGGCTCAGCTCTCTATCCTCTGCCACGCTGCCCCCGAAGGGGACCTCCCTTGCACGGGCGTGCGGGTTTGGCCTCTGGGACCGAGGGATGGACTTCATCACCTGTCTCCCCGCACTCCATTCGACGGTTTCGGAGCCCCTAGCGCACCCCTCCCCATCGTTCGTACATGACGATCTCTTCCAACCTCTTCCGAGGGCGTGCCGCTGGAGCCTCGGCGGGGTACCCCAGCGGGAGGATGGCCACCACGAACTTGTCGGCGGGGATCCCGAGGATGGAACGGACGTCCTCCTGGTCGAACCACCCCACCCAGCAGGTGGCGAGCCCCATGGCCTCCGCCTCGAGCACTACGTGCTCCACGGCGATGGCCGTGTCGCGGATCACCTGCTTGAGCCCGAAGTGGGGGCTCGTCTCGTTCACCGCGAGGTCCGGGCCGTCCTTGATCCGACACCGCACATCTCCCACGCAGACGATGAACACAGGAGCCCCCTCCATCCACGTCTGCCCGTGAGAGACCTTCGCCAGGGCTTTCTTCGTCTCGCCGGACCGCACCACGATGAACCGCCACGGTTGGGTGTTATGCCCCGACGGGGCCAACCGGGCGCTCTCCATCAGCTGAAGAATCGCTTCGTCCTCCACATCCCGGGTCGTGAACTTCCGAACACTTCGCCTCTTCGCCATCGTTTCGAGCATGAAACCATGCCTCCCATTCTCATCGTGAAAGGATAGAACGTATTCTCTCACATCGTCGCCCTTTCCCGGTGAGTCCGGAGGGAGGGGCGCATATCGTTTCCACTCGGAATTTGCTCGCCGGCGCTTGAATAGTATAGAATAGATGCACGATCCAAATATTCTGGAGGGAGGGGGAAATATGTGTTCTCAACGAGCACGGCGCGCGGGTCTTGTCGGTCTGCTTTTTATGATGACGGTCTGTTTTCCTGTAACAGCGGCCGCTCAAGTGGATGTCTCCTCGGCGAAGAATCAGATATATGCCTTTCTCGACGGAAATTCGGGCGATTTCATCTCCACGGCGGATGCGATCTGGTCCTATGCAGAGCTCGGCTTTCAGGAGTTCAAATCAGCGGAGGCTCTGAAAAAGTTGCTGGAAAAACACGGCTTTGCTGTCGAAACGGGCGTCGCGGGCATGCCGACCGCCATGGTGGCCACATGGGGAGAGGGTACACCTGTCATAGGGTTCACGGGTGAATACGACGCCCTTCCGGGGCTGTCGCAAAAGACCGTCGCTCACAAGGACCCTGTGGTCTCCGGCGCCCCCGGGCACGGATGCGGCCATAACCTCCTCGGCACCACCGGCGCAGCGGCGGCTATCGCATTGAAACACGTCATGGAGGCCAATAAAATTCCGGGCACCCTGAAGTTCTTCGGGTGTCCCGCCGAAGAATCCGGAAGCGCGAAGATCTTTCTGGCCCGGGACGGCATATTCAACGGCACCGACGTCATCCTGGACAACCACCCCGGTGACAATTTCGAGTCCGAGAGCGGAGCCCATACCAGCGCCCTCAAACTGCTGAACATCACCTTCACCGGGAAAGCGGCGCACGCGGGGTCCGCCCCCTGGGATGGCAAGAGCGCCGCAGACGCCGCGGCTATCATGGGGGTGGCCATAGAGCACCTGAGAGAACACCTCTACTTTACCCACAGGATTCACTACATCGTGCAGCAGGGCGGAGCGTGGCCGAATATCGTCCCCGACAAAGTGGTCGTCATAGCCTACGTGCGTGACAGCGACGAAAGGCTCCCCGACACCTACGAGAAGGTCTTGAACTGCATTAAGGCCGGTGCATTGGCTTCGGGATGCGAATACAACGTAGAAGTGGTTAAGGCATATCACCAAAAACACTCGAACGACGCCCTGGCGAAGCTGATATTCGAGAACATGAAGCAGGTCGGCCTCCCCGAGTGGACCGAGGAGGAGCAGGCCTTCGCCAAGGAGATGCAGAAAAACTTTGAGAAAAAGGAGACCGGCCTTCCGGACGAGTTCACTTTTACGCCACCGCCGGCCGTCTTTACGGGGGGCGGGTCCACGGACGTGGGCGAAATCAGTCTCATCGTTCCAGTCGCGACGGTGAACACACCGTGCCGTGCGAAGGGAATTGCTGGACACTCGTGGGGCGTCGTGGCCTCCGGCGGCATGAGCATAGGACATAAAGGAATGATCGTGGGCGCAAAAACCCTCGCTGCGACGGCCATCGATATCCTCGCCAGCCCCGAAACACTCGAGAAGATAAAGGCCGAGTTCGACGAGCTCACGCAGAAGACGCCATACATTCCCTATGTTCCGAAGGAAGTGGGCCCCAGCCTCGACCTTTTCGAGCAGGAGATGCCGAAATGGCGCCCCCTGATGGAGCCCTTCTACAAGGAGCAGAAACTGTAAGATCTCTTCTCGCACGCATTGCAGCGCACGAATGAACCAGGGAGGAGCGCCCCGACGGGGTGCTCCTCCCTATCATTATCGTTTCAGTCCACCCGACACCGTTCCCTTTTGTCAAAGGGTACTGTACCATGGGAAGATACATCGGAGGTTCTCCGCAATCCACCACACCGGAGGTGGGACCATGATCAGAGAGATACTGCTCCTCGGGGATCCAAGGCTCTACGAGACAAGCGCCCCCGTCACCCGGAGCGACGTTTCGGAACTTGCGCCCGTCGTCGAGGACCTGCACGATACCCTGCTGGAATTCCGGCGCAGATACGGCGCGGGGCGGGCCATCGCCGCACCCCAGATCGGGGTTCGAAAGCGCCTGCTCTATATGTTCATCGACAAACCCACGGTCTTCGTCAACCCCGTGCTGACGCCCCTGGGAAAGGAGCAGTTCGAGGTCCTGGACGACTGCATGTCCTTCCCAAACCTCCTGGTGCGGGTGATGCGCCATAGACGATGCCGCATCGACTATCGGGATATGGACTGGGTGGAACACTCCGTCGAGTTGGAGGGCGACCTGTCGGAACTGCTTCAGCACGAATACGACCACCTCAACGGCATCCTCGCCACCATGCGGGCCGTGGACAGCAGAGCCTTCGTCATGAAAAGGGCGTGCTCGTAACCTCCGGCACTCCGGAGAGTCAGAGGAAAGTCCCTCAGCGATACCCCATCCAGAGTGCTGGCGCGATCAAACCCATCAGCAGCATACCGGTCACCGCCATGAAGGCCAGAAGGAAGCGCCCAATGGCGGTGTCCCTCTCCTGCAGATAGATCTTCAGGCTGATGAGGCTCACAAGGCTCGCCACGGGCGTCCCGAGCCCGCCGATGTTCGTCCCGGCCACCAGGGCCGCCGCCTGGTTCGTAAAGCCCGAGAGCAGCACCGCCGCCGGGACGTTGCTGATGACCTGGCTCCCCCTGCCGAGACCAGGAACTCATACCCCTCGAGCATGTCCTCTAGCCAGAGACGGACCGCCGGGATCTGCTGCATGTTCCCCACGAAGACGAAGAAGCAGGCGAAGGTTGCGATTAGACCGAAGTCCACCCTGAACAGCGTCCGGGACGACACCGCTCCGAGCAACACCACGACACCTGCAAGAAGCCACGTCCAAGGAAAAAGCCGTACAACCACCGCCAGCAAGGAATAAAAAAGATGACAGCGATGCATATATCTGTTCTGCTGTTACTCTATCTTGTTTGAGTGCTTGAGGTTTATTTCATGCAAAACAGAACTTCTGCACATTCAAAAGGAAGTTTGTATTTTTAGATTTCCATGCGAACCCATACGGCGGTCCTATTCAGATTCCCATATCAAAAACGAATACCCGGAATATGCCGTCATGAAAGAGGCAAAGATCGGAGTTTACGCGCCGTTCACAGGGAAACAGGTGCTCCTCACTCGAAATTCGTCCCCGGAACCTTCCTGCTCATATCGTACCCGAGCTCGTAGTAGTGGTTGCCGTTGAAGTCAAAGGCCTTGAGCCGACTTTGCGCGTGTGAGCGTCTTCGGAGCAAGGGGAAAGGCAGTTGGAGTGCCCGGGGTTTGGGTGCTTCTCCAGTCCCAAGGAAGGACGCAGGCGAAAGAACCCTGCTTTTTTAAATGAAACCCTCTCGACGGAGGAAACCCAGCATTATTTTCGTTTGAAGCAACCATACGCCCTCTTTGATGTCTGTCTTATGAAATATCTTTTTCCAAATATGAAGCAAGGAGACGATATGTTTCCTGATTCGCATCTATTTTTTCCCGCAGTTCAATGGCCAGCAACGTGGCAAGAAGGTGCGTCAGGGAGAGAGGAGCTGTCATGGAGTTATAGAAGACAACGCTGGCCGTCTGACATAACAGGACGACATCGGCGTAACGCGCGGCAGGAGATATGGTTTTATCAGTCACGCATATGATCCTGGAACCCCGCTGCCGGGCGCACTTTGCCACATCTCCGATCAGCTGCGAGTAATTAGGAAAGGAAAACACGATGAAGACATCGAGCCCATCCGCCCTGGCCAGCGCTCGAGGCAGTATGTTGAGGTTCTCGAGATTCATAAGCTCCGAGTCCAAACCGAGGAAGACGAGGCGTCTCTGCAACATGGACGCCACAGGCAGACTCATGTTCTTTGCCACAAGGTACACTTTGCGGGCCTGTTTGATCAGCAACACGGCGCTCATTATATGGTCGTCGTTGATCATGGCGTACGACTCTTCGATCAGCTGTTTTTCGCTCTGCCGTATCTTCTCGATGACCTCCGAACTACTCTCAATGTCGTAAGAGAAACTTTCACGCACGACGTTGCGCGGGGATATCACGGACTGGATGTAACTCTGAAAATCTCTCTTAAACTCGCTGTAGTTATCGTATCCTATTTTTTTAACGAAGTTCAGAACCGTCACGGGAGCGACAGAGGCTTCATCACTCAGTCTCTTGAGGGACATGAAACAAGCCGTATCCTTTCTCTGAAGCAGGAGGTCAGCAATACGGCGCTGTGTTTTACTGAGCGAATCATAGACAGATCGCACTCTCTCGGTTGGATCCATAATGCTTCTCCTTATAATGTAAGCGTTTTGCGAGCAAGTATATCTAAAAACCGCACTAAACGCCATTATTACGTTGATAGAAAACTCATCACCCCAATAAATCATATCTTTTTATATAAAAATAAACAACAAAACGATATGATAAGTTTACTTTTTTTGCCGACTTTGGTATATTTCTCACAGGCACACTGCCTTGCTGAACAAAAAAATTCAGAGGGGGATTCGTCGATGAAATCCGCGAAACATGCATTTCTGCTTTTGCTCGCGCTCTCCATGATACTGGGAAACAGCGTAATCCAGGCAGCCGCAAAGGACACCGACACTTTTGTTGTCGCCATTCGTGCGGAACCGTCCACTCTCGACCCACACAACAGCACCGCCTTGGCCAACTTCGCGGTTCAACGCGTCGTATACGACAACCTCGTTGAACAGAATGCGGATGGGGCGATACAGCCTGCACTCGCCGAAAGATGGGAGGTCATGGATGACCTGACCGTCCGTTTTTATCTGCGTGACGGGGTCTTCTTCACGAACGGAGAGAAGCTTACGGCTGAAGATGTGCGCTACTCCCTCGAACGTGCGACCAAACAGCGAGGCAGTGCATCCATGTTCTCCGCATTCGATGGAGAAAAAACAGCTGTGGTGGACGAGAGGACTATCGATATCAAAATGAAATATCCTTTCGCGCCAATTTATAACTACCTTGCATCATCACGGGGCAATATCATCTGCAAGAAAGCCATCGAAGAGATGGGAGCGGACAAATACGCCCGAAATCCCGTGGGGACAGGCCCCTTTATCCTGGAAAAATGGATCTCCGGCGACAGTCTCGTCCTGAAGGCCAACAAGAGTTATTGGGGACAAAAACCAGCCTATGAGACGCTGATATACCGTGTCATTACCGAACATGCCAATCGGTCTATAGAGCTGGAGACCGGCGGTGTGCAGGCAATATTCGATGTATCGGACAACGACATCCCCCGCCTGGAAAAAAACCCCAAGATCAAGGTCGTTCAAGGGCCGGGGTATAAGTTTTCCTATATCACCATGAACATGTCCATTCCCCCGTACGACAATATCAAGGTCCGGGAGGCCCTGACCATCTCCTTGAACATGCCGGCCATAGTCAAGGCCGTCTACCAGGGTGGCGCGAAGCTGGCCGACAGCCTTATGGCACCCTCTGTGTTCGGATACAGCAAAGTCGGCCCCTACGCCTATGATCCTGAGCGCGCCAAAACGCTTCTCGCCGAAGCCGGATATGAGAACGGTCTCAAGGTCACTATTATGACCAACGAAGACCGGAACTTCATCAATGTTGCAGAGATAGCCCAGAACATGTGGAAAAAGATCGGCGTAGAAACGGATATCCAGATAATGGAGCAGGCGACCCTGCTCTCCATGGCTGCCGAGGGAAAGGTCACCATGAGCATCACCAGCTCCACCCCCACCAGCGGCGATCCTGACCACGCACTGATGCCGTGGCCTTCGACCTACAAAAGTTTTCTGAGGATCGACAACCCCAAGATCGACGAGTTTCTGACGAAGGGGAAAAGCACATATGATACATCGGAGCGCAAGAAGGTCTATGCGGAAGCGCTCGCCTATATGTGGACTCAGTTCAACATGATCCCCATATGCTTCACGGACGTGGTGTACGCCACTGCCGACAATGTGGAAAACTTCGAATGCCATCCGGGCAACACCCCAAATTTAGCCAAGGTCACTTTCACACAGAAATAAAGAGGGCATAGAAAGCATGAAAAGACTTGTAGTCGCCGAGATGACTTGGCCCGAAGTTCAAAGAGAGCTTGACCATGTGAAGGTAGCAGTGGTACCCGTAGGCTCATGCGAACAGCACGGACCAAACACGACGTTCACGACGGACACTGATCGCGCGTATGAGTTCTGCAAGCTTCTGGGGGACCGAGTAGGGGGAAAAATCCTGATTTTCCCCCCTTTCGGCTATGGTATATCAATGCATCATATGGATTTCCCGGCAACCGTCACGCTTCGGGTCGAGACGATGATCCACGCCCTGACAGATATCGCCGAGTCCATCGGGAAACATGGGATAAAAAAGATTCTCTACGTGAATGGACACGGCGGCAACCGTTTCGTATTGGATGCCGTCGTCAATACGCTCAAATATGAATACGGTATAGAAGCCTATTGGTCGAGCATGGGGACAAACCTCTCGCGCAAGCAGCTCTCGAAGGAGATGGACATTCCGGACGTCATAGGTCATGCCTGCGAGCTCGAAACATCGCAATGCCTATATCTTGCTCCGTGGCTCGTCAAAGATACTCTGGAAGCGGGAGAGATACAAAACGACAGTGCATACGTGCAGCGGCTTTTCAAGGACGGGAACGCCGCCTGGAGCTGGAGATACGACGTCTCGGCTAACGGAGCCCTCGGAGATGCCAGAAAAGCCACGGCGGAGATCGGGAAGACCATGACGGATATCAGTTTGGAGTACATGGAAAGGCTGCTTGATGAGATCATACGGCGATAACTGATCGTCCCAAGGAGTTCAAGACATGCACAGATATGTTCTTCGACGCGTTGTGATGATGATCCCGGTCCTCCTGGGGGTTTCGCTGGTCATATTCACCATGATGTACTTCACTCCGGGCGATCCGGCACGGCTCATCCTGGGGGACACCGCCTCAGAGGCTGAAGTTGAGGCGCTGAGAGAGGAGATGGGCCTGAACGATACCTTTATCGTTCAATACAGCAGGTATCTGAAGAAGGCCATTGCCCACGGGGATCTGGGAACCTCCTACGTGACGGGGCGCCCCGTGATCACGGAGATCGTCGCTCGTTTTCCAACGACCATGTTGTTGGCCATGCTGAGCGTCATCGTGTCGGTACTCATCGGAATTCCTACGGGCATCATATCGGCGACTAAACAGTATTCCATTTTCGACAACATGGCAATGATTTTCGCACTGTTGGGAGTGTCTATGCCAAATTTCTGGCAGGGGCTCATCCTTATCATCGTCTTTTCGCTCCATCTCGGGTGGTTGCCGGCCTCCGGTTTCTATGGACCATCCTATTGGATTCTGCCAGCGCTGACCATCGGAACCGGTACCGCCGCCACCATAACAAGAATGACCCGTTCCAGCATGCTGGAGGTTATCAGGCAGGATTACATACGGACAGCACGAGCCAAGGGGCAGAGTGAAATCGTGGTCATCCTGAAACATGCGTTGAAAAATGCGTTAATCCCCATTATCACTGTTATAGGGCTTCAGTTTGGACGCGGCCTCGGCGGGGCCATTCTTACCGAGTCCATCTTTTCCATCCCTGGGTTGGGGAAACTCATGGTGGACTCGATAAAGGCCAGGAATTACCCCGTCGTGCAGGGCGGTGTGCTTTTCATAGCCGTCATGTTCAGCTTTATCAACCTGTTGGTGGATATACTCTACGCATATGCCGATCCGCGCATCAAATCCCAGTATAGAAGGCGCTCTTAAAACTCACGAGTAGAAAGACGTGGAGGCAGCGGTATGAACGAACTGAGAGCTCACGAAGCACTTCCGGAAAGCGATAGGATGGTTCGCAGAAAAAAAAGCCAGTTGCGTGAAACATGGAGGAGAATGCTGAAAAACAAGGCCTCCCTGGTCGGGCTGACTATTATCGTATTGTTTGCCTTCATGGCCATCTTTGCCGACCACATCGCTCCCTACCATTATGATGAACAAAAACTTGAGGATGCATTTCTCAAACCCAGCAGGGACCACTGGCTCGGCACCGACAACTTTGGTCGCGACATTCTGAGCCGTATCATTTACGGCGCGCGCATATCTCTCCAGATCGGGTTGATCTCCGTAGGAATCGGGGTGGCGGTGGGGGGGTCCCTTGGAGCGTTCGCTGCATACTACGGAGGGTACACGGATAATGCCATCATGCGCTTTATCGATGTCTTGCTCGCCATCCCCAATATTGTACTCGCCATATCCATATCCGCCGCGTTGGGGCCAGGGCTTGTCAACGCAATGATAGCCGTCGGCATCGGAACAGTTCCGATATACGCCCGAGTGGTGCGCGCTTCGGTTATGACAGTCAAGGAGCAGGAGTTTGTCGAGGCTGCCCGTTGCATAGGTGCAAAAACACCTCGTATCCTGCTCAGGCATATTCTCCCGAATGCCATGGCGCCCATAATCGTTCAGGCCACACTGGGAGTTGCGACAGCCATCCTTGCAGCGGCCGGGCTGAGTTTCATAGGGCTCGGCATTCAGCCCCCGACCCCCGAGTGGGGGGCCATGCTCTCCGCCGGCAGACAGTATATCCGCGATCATTGGCATATCGTGACATTCCCGGGTCTTGCAATAATGCTGACCATCTTCGCACTCAACCTTCTGGGCGACGGGTTGCGCGATGCGTTAGACCCCCGACTGAAACGATAGACTGGAGGATTCTATGAACAACGCTACGCCACTGCTCCATGTCAAAAACCTCCACGTCCGCTACACTACTGATGAAGGGACCGTCCATGCCGTCAACGGGGTGGACCTCGTCATGAAAAAGGGCGAGACGCTGGGTTTGGTGGGTGAGACAGGGGCTGGAAAGACCACAACGGCACTCAGCATTCTGCGGCTTATCCCTGACCCCCCGGGAGAGATCACATCCGGAGAGATTCTGTTCGACGGGCACGATCTCGTTCCATACTCCGCCATGAAGATGCGTAAAGTACGGGGCAACCATATATCCATGATTTTCCAAGACCCCATGACGGCGCTCAATCCCGTGCTGACAATCGGTGACCAGATATCGGAGGTCATACGGCTTCACGACAGGCTTTCGCGGTCTGAAGCCTACGGGAAGGCAACGCGCATGCTCGAGCTGGTGGGAATACCGGCGGATCGCATGGGAGAATACCCGCACCAGTTTTCCGGGGGCATGAAACAACGTGTGGTCATTGCGATCGCGCTGGTATGCAATCCCCTTCTTCTGATCGCCGACGAACCCACCACGGCACTGGATGTGACTATACAGGCCCAGGTACTGGAGCTGATGCAGAACCTCAGGACAGAACTGGGAACATCCATGATGCTCATAACTCATGATCTCGGAGTTGTGGCCAAAATCTGCGATACGGTGGCAATAATGTACGCGGGGGAGATCGTGGAGTACGGGACTTTACAAGAGGTCTACAACAATACGCGCCACCCCTACACCAAGGGGTTGTTCGGATCGATCCCCAAGATCGATGTGCGGGAGCGTCGCCTGAAGCCCATTCCCGGGCTGATGCCGGACCCTACGCACCTGCCTCAAGGGTGTTCATTTCATCCCCGGTGCCCCTTCTGCACAGATCAATGTAGGCACAAGAAGCCGGAAAACGTTCTCCTGTACGGCGACCACTTCGCAAAATGCTACTACGCAGAGGATGGCCTTCAATGAAAGAGCTCGTGACAGTCAAGTATTTGAAGAAATATTTCAGCACTCCCAAAGGGATGCTCCATGCCGTTGACGATGTAAGTTTCGGCATAGAGAGAGGCAAGACTCTTGGTGTGGTCGGAGAGTCCGGTTGCGGTAAATCGACTCTTGGAAGAGTGCTGTTGAATCTCCTCGAACCGACCTCCGGGGAGGTCTGGTTCGAAGGGGAAAATGTGGCGGCAGCAAAGGGGAAAAGGTTATGGGAGCTCCATCAGGATATGCAGATGATCTTCCAGGACCCCTACTCCTCTCTGAATCCCCGCATGTCCATCAGCGAAACTATCGCCGAACCCCTCCAGATATACAGCGTGTACGAATCCGTCCGGGAGCTTGACGAGCGCGTCGACGAACTTATGGACATCGTGGGGCTTGCCAGACGCCTCTACAATGTATACCCTCACGAACTCGACGGAGGGCGAAGGCAGCGGGTCGGCATCGCGAGGGCATTGGCGCTCAACCCCAAATTTATCGTATGCGACGAACCGGTCTCGGCCCTTGACGTGTCCATTCAGGCGCAGATCATCAACCTGATGCAGGATCTTCAGGAACAGAACCATCTCACCTATCTCTTCATCACCCATGATCTTTCCGTGGTTCGCCATATCGCCGACGATGTCCTCGTCATGTACCTCGGTCAGATCGTAGAACAGTGCGCTGTGGAGGACTTGTTCCTCAACCAGTACCACCCGTACACTAAGGCCCTCCTCTCGGCCATCGCCCTGCCCCGAGTGGGTGAACAGAAAAAGCGCATCGCCCTCAAAGGGGAGATCGCGTCCCCGATCAACCCCGCTCCGGGATGCCGGTTTGCGCCGCGATGCATGTACTCCGTCGAGCAGTGTACAGTGAAGCAGCCGCAGCTTCGTGAGGTGGCCCCGGGTCACTTCGTCGCCTGCGACTTCGCGGAGGAGATTTCATGAACGGAGCGATACTGCTTACTGGAGCGCAGTACCAAACAAAGAGCGGATGGGATGCTTTCTCTCTGAATAAAAATTATGCGGAGGCGGTGCGGCGATGCGACGCCCTGCCACTTCTTGCGGTGGACGGCAAGAGTGCAGATGACTATGCGTCCATGGCCGACGGACTCATCCTGACGGGAGGAGCGGACATATCCCCCGCAATGTACGGAGAGAGCGAGCTCCACCGTTGCACCCACGTCTCTCCCTTGCGAGACGAAATGGAACTTTCTCTGTTGCGCAGTTTCCTCAGCGCGAAGAAGCCTATCTTGGGAATCTGCCGGGGCCTTCAGCTGCTCAATGTTTTTTTCGGAGGGACCCTTTGGCCGCATCTGTCGGATAACATCGGGGAGAGCCACGAACAGAGCGTACATGCTGTCAGTATCGTGTCCGATAGTATTTTAGGGGATCTTTTCGGGTCTCATGCCCTTGTGAACAGCTATCATCACCAAGGCATCCGAACTCTGGGCAGCAATCTCCGGCCATTGGCATACTCGCAAGCCAACGGCAAGAACACTCTTGTGGAAGCCTTCATCCATGAAAAGCGAAATATCCTGGCAGTACAGTGGCACCCCGAACGAATGCTCGATGGTGCCAATACTCCCTGCATGCTTCCTTTATTCAGATGGTTTGTCGAACAAACCTCCGGTGATTCCCTACGCCCTCGAGAATGAAGTTGCCCGATAGGAATTGATGGCTCCTTCACAAGGGAGACAGCTCAGATTTTTGTCCCCGGCACCTTCCTGCTCATGTCGTACCCCAGTTCGTAGTAGTGGTTGCCGTTGAAATCGAAGGTCTTGAGGAGCTCCATGCCGACCTTGCGCGTATGGGCGTCGTAGGAGCGGGGGTTGATCTGGTTAATGAAGGTGATCATGACGGGGTATCGGGACGCCATCTGTCGGCGGGAGAACTCGAAGATATGCTCCAACACTCCTCGTCCCCGGTACTCCTTGTCGATGCAGACCGGCCCGTACTGGTAGGAGTTCTCCGTGGAAAGCACCCGGCCCAGGTACTCTATGTTCGGCAGGTCGGCGATCATGTGTTGGAACAGGGGCCAGACGGACCAGTACCCCCACGACGCCGCCATGGCGTAGGAGATGATCCTGTCGCCGTCGCACGCAATGGCCAGGCCGTTTTCCTCTCTTATGAGGGACAGGAACTGTTCCGGAGTGAACAGCGTGGTCACGAAGCCATCGGCCTTGTCCTCTTCGGGAATCGTCGAGACGTGATACCGCTTCTGCAGTTCGCCGACGCCGGCCAGATCTTCCGGCGCCGCATTCCGATAGGTGATCATAGGTGAACCCCCTCCGTGATCTCCCTCGACACCGTTGAGCGGATTGGATGCAGATTTTCCTCTCCCGCCCGGTGAAGGGGTCGTATCTCTTTTAGAAACATGATACAGAGAAATGAGAATGCGTCTGCTCGCTTTGGATTGTACCAAAAAATCGATCGCCAAATACAGCGATCACGGCCCAACTGACCAGTCCAGACATCATGGGATCGGCGTTCCCAAGGTCCATGTCCTGAGCGGAAGCTGTACGGGCACTTCAAGCTGGTAGCCTTTCCATAGGTCGATCCTCAAAGGAACCGAGAACTACAGAAAAGCGCCCCTCGTTCTTCAGGTCGAGGGGCGCTTTTCTGCAACAGTCATCCCTTCCGACAGAACCCGATGGGGCGCTTTTTACTGGCTCACGCCTCCGAGGGTTGCCATAGCCCGGGCGAGAACCTTGGTCGCCTCCATCATGCCGTCGATTGAAAGGCGCTCGTTCGGCTCGTGCATGCCCGCTCCGCCGTCAATCCCCCATGCCGCCATCCTGTAGCCGAAGGGAGTTCCCTTATCATCCACAGGTTCGTTGCGCCAAGCGCTGGCGTAGGTTCCCCCGTAGGTGATCACCGGCTCGAGGTCTTTGCCCGTGACGTCCGCGTAGGCTTTGCGCAGTGTGACGACGATCTCCGAATCCCACGGGATGGTATACGGTTTCCCGCCGCCGATGACATGCACTTCTTTTCTTTCACGAGATCCTTCATGAACAGCGCCGCAGTGCCTCTTCGGAAAACCGCAAGGCCGACTGGCTGACGACTCTTCCGGTTTATTCGTTGAGTTCTTGAGCCGCCCGTTCGAAGATTCTCTGGCTCTCCTGAACCTTTTTCTCCTTCGGCGGGAACCCCCTGTCGAAGACCTCCGCGTCCGCCGGATCCGCGTCGTAGACATCACTGAAGACGACGGTCCCAGCCACGCCGTCCAGGGCGCCGTCGAAGAGAGGGAGGGCCATAAAGCCCCTGTAGTATCTGCCGTCGGGCATGGCGATGCCCCACCGCTTTGCGCCGATGAAGCCGTAGGGCTCGTAGTGGTGCGGGTACCCCAGGATGAGGATCGCCCTGTGCCCGAGTCGCCGCGCCTCGTCGATGGAGTGGGTGATGAGAGCCCGTCCAAGGCCCTGCCGGTGCAGCTGGGGCGCGATACTTACCGGTCCGAAGGTGACGGTGTCATGCTCCCATCCGTCAGGGGAACGTACTTTCGACGCCGTATAAAAGATGCTGCCCACCACGGCACCGTCCCGCTCGATCACGAAGGAGAGCTCGGGGATGCAGTCGCGGTGCGTTCGTATTCTGTGGACGAGCAGATGCTCGACGCATCCGGGGGCGTAGAGATTCCAGAAGGCGTCCCGGGTGATCTCCTCCACCCGCCGCTCGTCCTCGGACCGCTCGCGGCGGACTCGAACCGTTATCGCCTGGTCCGCAATCATTCCGCCTTTTCGTCGAAGATGGCGGCCGCCTTCTTCAGCTCCTCGATGACGGCGATGTGCTGGGGGCAGACGGCCTCGCACTGGCCGCACTCGATGCAAGTGCTGGCCGTGGTGCCCTTTCGCGTGGCGAACCAGTAGCTCCTCTTCGCGGGAGCAAACGTCTCGAACACCGTGAAGCTGTTCAGCGCGCTGAAGATGTCGGGGATGGGGATGTCCTTGGGGCAGCCCTTCACGCAGTACCGGCACGCCGTGCATGGGACCGTGGGGATGGCCTCGAGAAGGGTCCGCGCCTGCTCCACCACCGCCCGCTCGCCATCGTCGAGAGGTTTGAAGTTCGCCATGGTGGCGATGTTGTCCTCCATCTGGGCCATGTCGGACATGCCGCTCAGCACGGTGACGAGGCCGGGGAGGGACGCGGCGAAGCGCAGGGCCCAGGAGGCGAAGGACGCCTCGGGGTTGGCCCTCTTCAGGATGTCGGCGACCTGGGCCGGTGGGTTCGCCAGCATGCCGCCCTTGACGGGTTCCATGATGACCACGGGTTTCCCGTGGGCCCGGGCGACCTCGAAGCACCGTCGGGACTGGACGGTGACGCTCTCCCAGTCGGCGTAGTTGATCTGAAGCTGGACGAACTCCGCCTCGGGGTGTTCCGTCAGGACGGCATCCAGTGCCTCGGCCTTGTCGTGCATGGAGAAGCCCAGGTGTTTGATGAGCCCCTTCTCCTTCAGCTCTCGGGCAAAGTCCCAGATGCCGAAGTCGTCGAAGGCCTTGGTACGGGTGTCTCCCAGGTTGTGAAGCAGGTAGAAGTCGAAGTACCCGGCGCCCGTCCGTTCGAGGGAGGTCCAGAACATCTGTTTCGCTTCCTTGGCATTGTCCGCAATCCACGCAGGGAGCTTCGTGACGAGCTGAAAGGTCTCCCGTGGGTGGCGGTCGACGATCGCGGTCTTGGCCGCCGCCTCGGACTCGCCGTCGTTGTACCCGTAGGCCGTGTCGAAATAGGTGAAACCCGCCTCAAGGAAGCGGTCCGCCATCTCCTTCACCTGTTCCACATCGATGGAATCGCCCTTCATGGGCAGACGCATGAGGCCGAAGCCGAGTTTCGGTATATTCTCTCCAAGGTAGGTCATTCTTTTCCCTCCGTGTTCACGATTTTTCCTCGCGGGGCGACTGCGCGCACCCGGCGGGGTCTCCGACTGGATAGTCCGTTCGAGCGATCGGCGGGGCATCGGTCGTCAGGACAATCGCTCCTCCTGCGCCCTCTTCGACCGCACGATCTGCTCGTGATAGAAGTAGTTCCGAATCGTGATACCCTGCTTGTCGGCCTCCTGCTCGACGACCTCGGCGAGGTCCGCCCAGTACGACCGGTCGCCGTCGACGTATATCTGCCGGTAGAGGGGGACGAGATCGGGGTGCTTTTCGGCGATGTAGTGCAGGATATCCTGCCTGAAACTGCCCCGGAGGTTGAGGTTCTCGATCCACACCTCGTCACAGGCATCGGCTACGGCCTCCATGATGGCGCACACGTCCGTGATGCCCGGAAAGACGGGAGAGATGAAACATGCCGTGCCGATACCCCGCCCGTGAAGCGCTCTCATGGCCTCGATGCGCTTGGCGATGGGGGCCGCTCGGTCCATGTCCCGCCGGAAGGCCTCCGAGAGAGTATTGATGGAGAAGACCGCCGTGAGGCCGTCGAACTGCTCCAGAAGGTCCCTATCCCTCAGGATGAGATCCGATTTCGTGAGGATGGTGAGAAAGGCCCCCGAGCCCTGAAGCTGCTCGAGGAGCGCGCTGGTGCGCCGGCAGGTCGCCTCCCACGGGTTGTAGGGATCGCACACCGTCCCGACGAGGATCGTCTTCCCCCGGTACCTCCCCGGCCGCCGCAGGGGTTCCCAGCTCTTCACATCCAGAAAGTCTCCCCAGGGCTCGGGATGGTGGGCGAAGCGCTTCATGAAGGAGGCGTAGCAGTACCGGCACTTGTGCGGACAGCCGACGTAGGGGTTCGCCGAGTAGTCGCCCGCGGGCAGCGTCGTTGGGTTCAGGATGCTCCGCGCCGCAACCTGACGGACGAGCACATCCGCCCATTCACCGCCTCGTTCCGCACCGCTCGTCATCTCGTGACCGCCCCTCTGCGCTCAACACCCACCGCCCGTCGACGGCGAAACCGCGGCGCTCCGCCCCTGAGCAGAGAACTCCGACACCCTTCGGCGGGAACATCCCGGCCGATCAAATGTCCTCTTACTTCTTCGCCTTCCCCTCGGGCTTTTTGCCTGACTCGTCGCAGCAGCAACACTCCTTCAGCGGAGGCTTCTTGGGGTCGTTGATCAGGTCCTGGGGTTTCGCGTCCACAAAGGGATCCTCTTCAGCTCCGAACTCGGTCTGGTCCACGGGGTCGTGACTGGGGTCGTAGTCGGGCTTGTAGCGGGGATCCTGGTTAGGGCAGCAGCACTCGCCGCTTTCCGCCTTCTTTTTCGTCTCCTCCGCGCATTTCTTCTTCTTGCTCTCGTCCTGCATCGTCTCCATCTCCTTTCGGGAACCCAACGCACCTCACAGAATCTCTGTCCGCCATAGTTTCCGGGTCGTACGCGTGCGCGTCGACTCTTTCGGTCGACTGCTTTATATTATGTCATAGGTACCGTCAATCCCGTCATTTGTCAATGGCCGAGTGACAGAGGCAGGACAGCGCGAGAGAACACGTTTCATCGGAGATGTCTCTTGTTCGAGTTTCTTGTCAGAACAGGCGGTGAGAAAAGGAGAGTCCATGCCGATCCGAAAGGAAGGATGGCACTCCAAACGGAAGAGGTGGGCGACAGACGGTACAATGCAGCGCCGTTTCTCTCCACAACATGGTATTTTCGCTTGTCAAGAACGCTGAACAGCCGTGTCGCCTGAATGGTGGAAGTACCCCGCATCTTCGTCTTCGGCTGCCCTGACGTGGTGAGCTGGGTGCACTGGCCATCCGCCGGACCATCGCCGTCCTTTGCGGACACAAGACCTTCACGAAAGACTTGATCGACCTCTACCGCAGACAGTACCCCCTACGGTTCCACTACGTTCTTCTACATCTGGCACCTCACGCCGGAGAACCCTATGGTTGGCCGACGAAAAAAGCAGTAAAAGAATAGGTGACCATGTAGAATAGAGTAAGTGCTCTTATTTGTTTTCTATTTGTTTGAAGAAAAAACGAATCAGAATTACTTTTATACTGAAAATTTATATGGTACAATGCCTTTGTTGATCGCATCATCTCAAAATCAAGGAGGCATTTCATGGAAAAGAACCCCATCGCCCATGTTCGCCAAAATCAGGATAACACTTGGACAGAGCAACCTCTCTCAGAACACCTGAAGAATGTGGCACGACTTGCATGTCAATTCGCCGAAGTCTTCGGAGCGGGTGATTGGGCGAAAGTGTGCGCCTTATGGCACGACCTTGGGAAATATATCTCTGAGTGGCAGGCCCATCTGAGGGGTGCTTCGGGGTACGATCCTGACGCGCACCTCGAATCTACTCCAGGGAAAATCAACCATAGTACGGCTGGAGCTGTTCTCGCCTTTCAACGAATACAGATTCCTCCTATCGCAAGTATTATTGCCTATGTTGTTGCTGGACACCACGCAGGATTGCCTGATTGGTATCCAGGCGACGCCTCCGGAGCCCCTCTTCCGGAGAGGATTTCTAAAAAAAACGATATACACGAACTCAATACGGAAGACATCCAACGGGTACGTCAAATAGAAGAGGCACGACCATTTCTGGAAACCCCTCTGCCACAAAGCGCACCCTTTACAAAAAAGGACTGGCATAAATGGGGCGACCACCTCCATCTGTGGATACGAATGTTGTACTCCTGCCTCGTCGATGCGGATTTTTTGGATACGGAAGCATTCATGACACTGGAGAACGCCCTCCTCCGGCGTCATGGGCAATCAATGGGGGAATTGAAATCGCGCTTCGATCGGTATATGAAAAAAATGCAGGAAAAAACCGAGCCCTCCCCTGTCAACGACCAGCGCAATAGAGTCCTCGACCTCTGTCGGGAAAAAGCGCAGATGCCACCAGGTTTTTTCACCTTGACTGTCCCGACGGGTGGAGGAAAGACGCTATCCTCCATAGCCTTCGCACTGGGCCATGCCGTGAACTATGCAAAGCGGCGGATTATCGTCGCCATCCCGTACACAAGTATTATCGAACAGACCGCTAAGGTATTACAGTTCGGTTCCGATAATGATGAGAAGATCCGCACGATCATCGAACGAAATGAAGAACTTTTCGGGGAAGAGAATGTCATAGAACACCATAGCAACATTGACCCGGAGAGCGAGACGCGACAGGGCCGATTGGCCACCGAGAATTGGGATGCGCCAATTATCGTAACAACCAATGTCCAACTTTTTGAATCACTTCTTGCCGCCCGCAGTTCGTCTTGCCGGAAACTGCACAACCTGGCAAACAGCGTCATAATACTGGACGAAGCACAGATGTTACCACCGGAGTACCTCAAGACAATCACCTCGGTGTTGCATGGGCTTGTCGAACACTTTGGCGTGACTATCGTGCTGTGCACGGCGACGCAACCCGTTCTTTCGGGGACGATAGGGAGCGGAACCGCCGCTTTCTCAGGTCTGCCACAGTGTACGGAGATCATGGATGACCCTTCTTTTCTGAGTAAGGAATTCAAAAGAGTGCACCTGCACTTCCCTTCCCCGCAAGAACCACCGTCTTCCTGGGAGGAGATTGCGGAAAAAGTGGCAGGGCATCAACAATGCCTTGCCGTGGTGAACTCAAGGAAAGATTGTCGCACACTGCACGCCTTATTGCCCGACGACACCGTTCACCTCTCCGCCTTTATGTGTGCTGAAGAACGCAGCGATGTCATAAATGGGATAAAGGAGCGATTAAGGGAAAAGCTGCCCATTCGCGTGGTTAGCACACAACTCGTCGAAGCGGGTGTTGACATTGACTTTCCAGTGGTCTTTCGCGCCATGGCTGGTCTTGATTCGATTGCCCAGGCTGCGGGACGGTGCAATCGCGAAGGCAAACTCAACAAATCGGGGCAGTTTGGCCAGGTCTTCGTCTTCAGCCCACCCACTCCGGCTCCTCCTGGCCTTCTCAGGAAGGGCGAAGACGCATGCAGGGCAATTCTCCGTTCTCAGGAAATTTCAGAACTTGACCCTGCCATCTTTTCCCTGTACTTCAGGACATTTTACAACGCCGTAAATACCTTTGACGCCTCGGACTATATAAAAGACCTCTGCAGTGAATCCATGGATTTTCGCTTCCAGTTCAGAACACAGAGCCAGAAATTCAACCTCATAAACGATGTGTCACAGCAAGGCGTCATCGTTTGGTATCAGGGACGCAAACGTTCCACATCGAGCCTCGACTATATCGGGGAGCTGCGCCGCATAGGACCGAGTCGGCATCTTTCCCGAAAAATGCAACGTTTCACGGTAACCATTCCTCTTTATCTTCATGAAAAGTTAATGAAGGAGGGGATGATCGAGAAGATAGCGGGGTATTCCGTTCAAAGAAGCCCGGGGTTGTACAAAGAGGGGTTGGGGTTGTTGCCCAATCCCGCGGACTGGAGTAAAGAACTCCTGTATTACTAATGTATTACTAATCCGCAGGAGATGACGAGGAAAGGAGGGTGTCATGGACGGAGCATTCTTCAACAAGGAGTTTTGTCTTGAAGTCTGGGGGGAATATGGTTGTTTTACGAGGCCGGAAATGAAGGTCGAACGGGTCAGCTATGACGTAATAACGCCCTCGGCGGCCAGAGGTATTTTCGAGTCGATCTTCTGGAAACCCGCAATCACATGGCACATCAGGAAGATAGAGGTCCTGAACCCCATCAAGTGGGCCTCAATCCGGCGGAATGAAGTGGACAAGATCATGAGTCCCCAAAGCGACGGACTCTATATCGAAGCGAGCCGTCAACAACGGGCAGGGCTCTTCCTTCAGGACGTTCGGTACCGCCTGCATGCTGCACTGGAATTCATCCCGCCGAACAGGAGGTTGCACTCCATGTCCGGTGCTCGTCCAGCAAGAATTCCAGAAGAAGCGAAAGAGGACTATCGAAAAGACGAGAACCCCGGGAAATACCACGGTATTTTCGAAAGAAGAGCACGAAAAGGACAGTGCTTCAATACGCCCTACCTTGGGTGCAGGGAATTCAGCTGCTCTTTCCGTCTGTTGGACCAGGCAGACCGGGAGGCTCTGCCCATAGACGAAACCCGGGACCTGGGGTATATGCTCTACGACCTCGACTTTTCCGACGAAACCAACATCAAACCCACTTTCTTCAGGGCACGGCTTGAGAAGGGCGTAGTAGACGTCCCTGCATGGGACAGCCCGGAGGTCCGCCGATGATACTGCAGGCCCTCTGCGAATACTACCGAAGAAAAGCGGCGGATCCAAAGAACAACATGGCGCCGGAAGGGTGGGAGTGGAAGGAGCTTCCCTTTCTCATCGTCCTCGATGCCGGGGGGAACTTTCAGGCTATAGAGGACACACGAGAGGGAGAAGGGAATAAGAGAAGAGCAAAAGCATTTCTCGTCCTAATGGGCGAAAAAAAACATCAAAGATAAGTGCAAATCTCCTGTGGGACAATGTGGAATACGTTCTGGGCGCCAACCCGAGAGAACGCAACGACATTCCAGAACGACATAAGGCCTTCAAAGAACGGATCAACCGGAACGCCTCGGCACTCCGTGACATACCGCCCGTCTCCTCGGTGCTCGCCTTCCTCGACAACTCCCCCCTGAAGCAGATCGAACAGAACTCACTGTACTCCGAACTGTGGCGCGAAGTTTTGGAGAGCAACGCCTTCATCACCTTCAAGGTTGTTGGTCATGGGGAGACGACGATCTTCGACTCGATCAAAGACAATATATCCTTAGAATCGTCAGAACAGAAAAAAAACGTTTGCCTTGTCTCCGGGAATTATGACGAAATAGCGCGCCTTCATCCAACTATTAAAGGGGTTTTCGGAACAAACACATCAGGCGGATCCATTGTTTCCTTCAATAAGGACCCCTTCAAATCCTACGGAAAGGAGCAAAGTTACAACGCCCCTGTAGGTAAAAAGTGCATGTTTGAGTATACAACCGCTCTCAATGCTCTGCTCGGTAAAGGCTCCTCCAACAAGAGTCTTATTGGAGACGCATCCACCGTATTTTGGACCGAGAAACCCACAAAAACAGTGTACAACATTGAGGAGAACTTCTCCTGGTTCATGGCGGATCCACCCAAAGATGACCCTGATAGAGGCATACGGGCCGTCAAGGGACTCTGCAGCGCAATGAAGTCAGGGCATCTCCCTCTCTTCGACGAGAACAGATTCTACCTTCTTGGTCTCGCACCGAATACCGCACGGATCTCCATCCGTTTCTGGAGGACTGGTACTGTCCGTGCATTTGGAAGCAGAGTACTGCAGCATTTCGATGACATCGCAATAGACCGTGGTCCCAAGGATCCTGAATATCTCACGGTGAATCAGCTCCTCAGAGCAACCGCCTTCGAGTACAAGATGGAGAACGTTCCGCCCAACATGGCGGAAGCTCTCATGACAAGCATTGTCGACGGAACGCAGTACCCGGTCTCCCTCTTCCAGCAGTGCATGAGAAGAGTGCGGGCAGAAAGGGAGATCACGTACCGGAGAGCGGCCCTTTTGAAGGGGTGCCTGAACAGGAAGGGAGGAACGCTGAAAATGTCTCTGGATACAACGAACAGGAATATCGGATACCTGCTGGGCAGACTTTTCGCAGTTTTTGAAAAAGTCCAGGAGAGTGCCAATCCGGGGCTCAATACCACGATCCGGGAGCGCTTTTATGGTGCGGCCGCGTCGAGCCCCGTCACCGTCTTTCCGCAACTGCTGAAGCTCAAGAATCACCACCTGGCAAAGATGGAGAGTAAGGGATTACAAACCTATTATGAAAAGCGAATTGGAGAAATCATGGATGCAGTCGACCGATTCCCATCCCATCTTCCCATGGATGAACAGGCATACTTTGCCGTAGGGTATTATCATCAGCGTCAGGATTTCTTTAAGAAGAACTCTGGCAAAATACCGAACAACAGCACGAAAGCATGAGAGGAGGAAGCGTTATGACCACAATCAATCACAAATATGATTTTGTATTTCTGTTCGACGTACAGGACGGTAACCCCAATGGAGATCCCGATGCAGGGAATCTTCCGAGGATCGATGCGGAGACAGGTATCGGTCTCGTCACCGACGTATGTTTAAAACGAAAGGTACGCAACTATGTTCAACTCACTAAAAAACTTACCCCATCATATAATATCTACGTGAAGGAAAAGGCAATCTTAGGCACCGCACATTGGCAAGCATTTGAAGAACTAAAGATCCCCTTAGGGGAAGCAATAACTATTAATATTCCTCCTGAATTATTTGAGGACATAGAGGAATTTGATTTACCTGAAGGTTTATCTTTCGAAGATGATAGTGACAATGACAAGATGAAAAAGTTAATTATCGCTGCTGACGCAGATATACAATCTATCAAGGATAATATTAAAAATCAAAAACCACCAAAAGAACTGAAAAAATTTTTGGATTCAAGTCTTAAAAAAAGTAAATCCCGCAAGCCTACGGCTGAAGAAACTGAGAAAGGGAGAAAATGGATGTGTGAACATTTTTATGACATCAGATCCTTCGGAGCAGTTTTATCTTTGAAAACCGCTCCGAATTGTGGCCAAGTCCGTGGCCCAATACAGCTTACCTTTGCCCGTTCAATAGATCCGATAGTAGCTATTGAAAATACCATCACCAGAATGGCCGTGGCAACGGAAGCGGAAGCAAAAAAGCAGAGCGGCGACAACAGGACCATGGGCAGAAAGTTCACCGTACCCTATGGGCTCTACAGAACCCATGGGTTTATCTCGGCGAATTTTGCGGCGCAGACGGGATTTTCCGACGATGATCTGAAACTTTTCTGGCAAGCGCTGCAGGGCATGTTCGAACACGATCGATCCGCCGCCCGGGGACTTATGTCGACGAGAGCTCTCGTCATCTTCAAGCATGACTCCCTACTCGGCAGTAAACCAGCTCATGAGCTCTTCTCGAGGGTAACGGTCCAGCGCGCAACAGAGGGGCCCGCAAGGAATTTCAGCGATTATCGCATTCTTCTCGACGGCGAACCCCTCTCACAGACAGTGACGACGGTACCAGTGCACTCCTGACCCATGTTCACAGAGGACGAACTCCTCCCTATCTCGGCACTTCAGCATCTCGCCTTTTGCGAGCGTCAATGGGCACTGATTCACATAGAAGGGGCCTGGGCGGAAAATGCCCGTACCTCCGAGGGGCGTCTTCTGCATGAAAAAGTGCACGAAGAGGAGTTCGAGAGCCGAGGGGAGTGCCGCACTGTGCGCTCCCTCCGGCTTCGATCCTTCCAGCTCGGACTGACAGGTCAGGCCGACGTGGTGGAGTTTATCCAAACATCTGACGGAACGACCGTCATTCCCGTCGAATTCAAGCTTGGAAAACCCAAGATCGACAATTGCGATGAAGTTCAACTTTGCGCCCAAGCTCTATGCCTTGAGGAGATGCTCCATGTTCAAATAGAAGAAGGTTTCTTTTTTTACGGAAGGGTACGAAGACGGCACCAGGTGCTCTTTTCTCGCTCCCTTCGAGTTGAGACAGAGAAACTATCGCGTACACTTCACGCTCTCTATAAGGATAGGAAAACGCCTCGCGCTGTATATGAGAAAAAATGCGAGTCTTGTTCCCTTATCGATATCTGCATGCCCAAACTCGTGCGGAGAAAGAGCGCTCGATCCTACCTCGAGAGCATCATTACCGAAGAAGACTATGAAGCTACGGAGGGTAATTTATTATGAAACACCTCCTGAACACTCTGTACGTTACATCTCAAGGCTCATATCTTGCCCGCGACGGAGAAACAGTACTCGTCCGACAAGATGGTGAAACCAAGGTTCACATCCCTATCCACACCCTTTCGAGCATCATTTGCTTCGGACAGGTTGCCTGCAGTCCACCCCTTTTAGGGTTATGCGGGGCCCGAAACGTTTCCGTCGCCTTTCTGACGGAACAGGGGAAATTCTTGGCCCGCGTCCATGGTCCCGTATCGGGCAATGTACTTCTTCGGAGAGAACAGTACCGCCGCGCCGACGATAAAGAACAAGCGGCGGAAATAGCCCGTTCCGTCGTCGTGGCGAAAATAGCGAATAGCAGAACGGCCCTACTGCGGATGGCGCGGGAGCACAGTGAACAGAACTCAAAAGAAAAACTACGCGCAACAGCCTCGACCCTCTCCGAAAGTCTTCGCCTCCTCGGCAATCCCCTCCCCTTGGATACAGTCCGGGGAATTGAAGGCGACGCAGCCCGCCAATATTTCAGTGTTTTTGACCATCTCATCGTGGCGCAGAAGGATATCTTCTTTTTCAAAGAGCGATCCAGACGGCCACCAATGGATCCAATGAATGCCCTGCTCTCCTTCCTTTATACACTTCTTGTCCATGACATTTCATCAGCCTTGGAAGGGGTCGGGCTCGACCCTGCCGTGGGTTTTCTTCATCGTGACCGTCCTGGCCGACCGAGCCTCGCCCTTGATCTGATGGAAGAATTTCGCCCCATGCTCGCCGATAGGGTCGCACTGACCTTGGTCAACAGACAGCAAGTGCAAGGCAAACACTTCGCCATCATGGAGACCGGTGCGGTCTCAATGGACGAAACGGCGAAAAAAGAAATCCTTATGACATGGCAGAAAAAGAAACAAGATGAGATTCTTCACCCGTTCATAGGTGAAAAAATCCTCATAGGACTGCTTCCTCACATCCAAGCCATGCTGCTCGCCCGATTTTTGCGCGGAGATCTGGATGCCTATCCTCCGTTCAGATGGAGGTAAATTGAAAATGCACCTTGAAAACCGAATAAGGAGGAGTCGCTCTCATGATGGTTTTGATCACCTACGACGTCAACACGGCATCGGAAGGTGGAAACCGACGCCTGCGACAGGTGGCAAAAATATGTCAGAACTTCGGCCAGAGAGTTCAAAATTCCGTCTTCGAGTGCTTGGTCGACCCCGCTCAATGGACGAACTTACGGCATAAATTGCTTCAAACCTATAATTCTGAGAGAGATAGTTTGAGATTTTACTTTCTTGGCGCAAATTGGAGAAGAAGAGTAGAACATCAGGGGGCGAAAGCAGGGTACGACCCGGAAGGTCCCTTGATCCTGTAATGACACTTTCCCTCTGCGCGGACCTGAAGTGCCCATACTTTTCCAGGAGGTTTCGCGAAGAGCGCTCGATAGGCTCAAAGAGCAGATCGAGTCTAACAGGGTCGACATGATCTTTGCCCCTTAAAGGGTATTGAGGAACGTTTCGCGAAACACACGTGCTAACCGTTGAAATTGCACGCCAAAACACAGAAACGGTCGCTCCCTCACGGGAGCGTGGGTTGAAACCCACGACCCGCTACGGCACGGCGGCGCCGACGAAGTCGCTCCCTCACGGGAGCGTGGGTTGAAACATCCCGGTCCTCAAAGATCGATATCCATCACGTAGTCGCTCCCTCACGGGAGCGTGGGTTGAAACACACTCTTCGCAAAGGGGATGCCGCTCTCTGTATTGTCGCTCCCTCACGGGAGCGTGGGTTGAAACAACGTCCTCCGGGATTGTCCTCAGCATAGGTACCTGTCGCTCCCTCACGGGAGCGTGGGTTGAAACATAACCCCTCCGCCGCCTATGATCCCCGCCATGGGTCGCTCCCTCACGGGAGCGTGGGTTGAAACTTAAGCAGCCACGAACGCAGCGCCGCCAGCACATCGGTCGCTCCCTCACGGGAGCGTGGGTTGAAACAGCGGGTCGGACGAGTCGGTGCGGTCGTTCGCGTGTCGCTCCCTCACGGGAGCGTGGGTTGAAACAGTATCACCATGAGCTTTTGGACTTCAGTGTCCTGTCGCTCCCTCACGGGAGCGTGGGTTGAAACTTAGTCAAGCGAAAGTTCTGCGTCCCCGAGTTCTGGTCGCTCCCTCACGGGAGCGTGGGTTGAAACATAAAACACGCTAAAATCAATGGTAAACACGTCCCGTCGCTCCCTCACGGGAGCGTGGGTTGAAACCTCGATGAAGCCCTCCTGTCCATCCTCGTAGCCAGTCGCTCCCTCACGGGAGCGTGGGTTGAAACAAGTCGGCCACAAGCTGTTTTAGCGTGGCCTTCTGTCGCTCCCTCACGGGAGCGTGGGTTGAAACCTCATCCGTCCATCCCTTGCGGACGAGCTGCGCTGTCGCTCCCTCACGGGAGCGTGGGTTGAAACTCACACCGACATATCTTGCCTGCGCCATGCAAGGTCGCTCCCTCACGGGAGCGTGGGTTGAAACGGTACTCCGCAGGCTCCCAGCGCTCGTTGAAAAAGTCGCTCCCTCACGGGAGCGTGGGTTGAAACGAATCTAGACCAGCACCTGTCCAAGCCGCAGCTCTGTCGCTCCCTCACGGGAGCGTGGGTTGAAACAGGTCGACCGTGTGATCTTTCCAAGGTTCTCCAGTCGCTCCCTCACGGGAGCGTGGGTTGAAACACCCTTGCCTCCTCAAGCTGCGGTCCTGTAAAAGGTCGCTCCCTCACGGGAGCGTGGGTTGAAACTCTCACGTATCGGCGGCTCCTCCATCCAAGCCGCGTCGCTCCCTCACGGGAGCGTGGGTTGAAACCCCTTACCGCACAGAAGGCTGGTTTGGGTTTTACGTCGCTCCCTCACGGGAGCGTGGGTTGAAACCCAAACGTGCCGGTATCCATCCGGATCAACCCTTCGTCGCTCCCTCACGGGAGCGTGGGTTGAAACTCTTCGGCATCGACAAACACCACGCTTATTTCCGGTCGCTCCCTCACGGGAGCGTGGGTTGAAACCAAGGCCCAGCTCACGGCCTGCGTCGTCGTCTCCGTCGCTCCCTCACGGGAGCGTGGGTTGAAACCATACGCCTCGATTCGGACCTGCTGGCCGTCCTTGTCGCTCCCTCACGGGAGCGTGGGTTGAAAC
>CALCQG010000068.1 GCA_937897575.1 uncultured Synergistales bacterium
AATATGTGGCGATTCAGAATCTTACCCAGTAGAGGACCTGGCCCGATGTCCGCCCCGGAGGTTCGCCGCCGCGCCCTTGATCGATCTATCGGGGTCCGCCTTGCCCCCGCCGTCTCTTCCACTCCTTGATCTGTTCCAGACGAGTCTTGTACTTGGCCTCGACGCCCTGCTCCGTGGGCCGGTAGTACTCCCGGCCCGCGAGGGAGTCGGGCAGGCACTGCATGTCCGTTATTTTGTCCTCGGCGTCGTGAGCGTACTGGTACCCTTTGCCGTACTCCAGCTCCTTCATCAGCTTCGTCGGCGCGTTGCGGATCACCAGCGGGACGGGTTCGGCGAGCTGGGTCAGCGCGTCCCGTTTCGCCCCTTCGTAGGCGAGGTAGAGGGCGTTGGACTTGGGCGCCAGGGAGAGGTAGACCACCGCCTCCGTCAGATGGACCGAGCATTCGGGCATCCCGATGAGGTGGCACGCCTGATAGGCGGCGACGGCGATCTCCAGGGCTCTCGGGTCCGCGAGGCCCACGTCCTCGCTGGCGAACCGCGTGACGCGCCGCGCGACGTAGAGGGGGTCCTCCCCCGCCTCCAGCATGCGGGCCAGCCAGTAGACCGCCGCGTCGGGGTCGGAGTTGCGCATGGACTTGTGCAGGGCGGAGATAATATTGTAGTGCTCCTCGCCCCCCTTGTCGTAAAGCAGGGATTTTTTGGAGATGCACTGCTCCACCGTCTCCCGTGAGACGGTGGTCACCCCCTCCTCGTCCAGGTCGCCGTTCAGCACCACCATCTCCAGGGTGGACAGCGCCGTTCGAGCGTCTCCGTTGGCGAAGGCCGCGATCACCCTCACCAGATCGTCGGCGATGCGGACCGTCTGGTTCCCGAAGCCCCGGGGGTCCTTCAGGGCGCGGTTCAGAAGGGTTGTCAGCTCCTCCGTGGTGAGGGCGTGCAGGACGAACACCTTGCACCGCGAGAGGAGGGCGCCGTTGATCTCGAAGGACGGGTTCTCCGTCGTGGCGCCAATCAGGATGATGCTCCCCTTCTCCACGAAGGGGAGGAACGCGTCCTGCTGAGCCTTGTTGAACCGGTGGATCTCATCGACGAAGACGATGGTCTTCGTCCCGTAGCTGCGGTTCTCCTCGGCCTCCTTCATGACGGAGCGGATCTCCTTGATGCCGCTGGTGACGGCGGAAAAGTCGATGAAGGACGCCTTTGTGCCGTTGGCGATGACCCGGGCGAGCGTGGTCTTCCCCACCCCCGGAGGCCCCCAGAAGATCATGGAGGATATCTGGTCGCTCTCGATCAGACGGCGGAGGACCTTCCCCTCCCCCAGGAGATGGGTCTGCCCCGCGAACTCCTCCAGCGTCTGCGGACGGAGCCTCGCCGCCAGGGGCTGCGGCGCCATATCGCCAAAGGTCGACAGCTGTCTCATTCAGTCCCTCCTTCCGGGGCGGGGCCCTGCACGCGGTGCACGGACGCCCCGTTTTCCCCGCACACCCTCTCGTGTTTTTTGGCTCGCGCGGACATAAAAATCATACGGAGATCGGCAAGAACAATCAAGTCCACGAAATACGAGGCGCTCCACCCCGAAAAACCGCACATCCGATCGAAGGGGCAACTTGGAGTGACTCCCCCGGACCGTGAGGGAGCGCCTTCAGAAGGGTGCGGTCCTGGCCTGACGCCTGTCGTCAACTTTGCGAAAGAGTGCATTGTCTCTGCGCTGCGGGAAACCCGTCCTCTCTTTGATTGGTGCGGCCGGAGGCCGCCGCGGTTCCATCGGGACGAAAAAACTCCCCCCAAGGTTCGGAGGGAGCCCGTTCACTGGAAATTGAGGATGAAGCTGAGGGCTACGCGTTCGGCTGACCCTGCTGCCGGTTCTGCTGACGATTTTCCTGCCGGTTCTCCATTCTGTTCTTCAGCCACTCCTGTCTCTCGTCCCATCCGCCGTTCCGGAAGTTCCCCATCCGGTGCTGCCGCCACATACCGCCGCCGCGCATCATGGGGTTCTTCTCGTCCGCCATCATATTCAAACGCTGCTCGAAGCGCCACTTCGAGACCTCGTTCCGAAGGCCCATCTTCTTCTCGTGCAGCGCCATGACCTTGGCCTTGTCCACGTCCTTCTCCATCAGGGCGAGGGCCATTTCGTGCTGAATCTTGCGCATCTCCAGGACCTTCTCCTGCATGGCCTCCGGAAGATCTGCGCCGAACCGGCCGAACCCTCCGCCCATCATGGCACCCCGTCCGCCGAACTGTCCGACACCATCGGGCGCCCTGCACTCCCACCGTCCGGCTCCGGAAAACCGGGGACCCTGTCCCGGCCTCCCCTGACCGCCCCATGCAAAGGCCGAACCGGCCACAACCAACACCGCCGCCAAAGCAAGAAGTAATCCTCGACCGTTCATTCCGATACACCTCCGAAAGTAGTATGGTACGGTCAAAGAATACCCCGCCCGCTCCACCTATCCATCGGTAAAGACCACCAATGCCCCGTCGGCAGTTTTGCCTATCCTCAGAATCCGTGGACCCCGAGCACGTGGAGCGCCACAAATGTGACGCCCAGGAGGGCGGCGTACTTATGGATCTTCAGCACGTTGAGCTTCGGCAAGCTTTTTCTGATGGCCCTGCCGAAGAGCCCCGTGACCGTCGCCACGCCCATGCACAAAACGGCCCCTATCCCAGTCACCGCATAGTATTCGCCAAGCACTCCGTCACCCCCGTTTCCAGAATTCACACGCTCCCTTTTGCTACAATATCATGAAATACAAGCATCAGGGAGAGAGGAGTTGTTCTCGCGATGAACATCAAAACAGCTGTATGCGTCATCGGGACGGGCACCATGGGGTCGTCCACGGCAGCCGCCTTTGCCGCCGCCGGCTTTCCGGTGTTCCTTCGGGGGCGAAACGCGGAGAGCGCGGAACGGGGCTTCGAGAGAGCGAGGGCAGCCATCGCCGTGCTCGGCGACAACAACCTGCTCGACCAGACCACGGAGGAGACCCTCTCCCTGGTGACGCCCTGCACGTCCCTGCCCGAGGCCGTCCGGTCGGCCTCCTTCATCGTCGAATCCGCCCCGGAGGACCTGGACCTCAAGCGAGCGTTCTACTCGGAGGTGGAGGACCACTGCTCCGACCACGCCATCCTGGCGAGCAACACCTCGGGGCTGCTTCCCACGGCCCTGGCCGCCGGACTCCGCAGGCCGGAGCGCTTCGTCGTGACCCACTTCTGGAACCCGGCGCACCTGCTCCCCCTCGTGGAGGTCTGCCCCGGCGAGAAAACGTCGGGCGAGACGGCACACCGGGCCATGGATATCCTCGTCGCCGCGGGGAAGCAGCCGGTCCTGCTGGACCGGGAAGCGGAGGGGTTCATCGGAAACCGCCTCCAGTTCGCCCTTCTCAGGGAGGCCTTCCACATCGTGGAGTCGGGCGTGGCCTCCATGGAGGCCGTGGACTCCGTGGTGCGGAGCAGCATCGGCCGTCGCCTCCTGGACACGGGCCCCTTCGAGTCGGCGGATATGGGTGGGCTGGACGTCTTCGCCTCCATCGCGTCCTATCTCTTCAAGGACCTGTCCAACGCCTCGGCGGTCCCGAGCGCCCTGCGCGAAGCCGTCGCCTCGGGGAACTTCGGGGCGAAAACGGGACGAGGGCTCGCCCCCTGGACGCCGGAGAAGAGGAGATCACTGGAGGAGAAAAGGACGGCCACCCTCATCGGGTGCATGAAGAGGGACCGGACCTAGGCCAATACCTCCGTGGAGAGAAGCTCCATGGTGTTGCCGTCGGGGTCCTTGATGTAGACGAGCTTCTTTCCCTTGTTCGCCCCGGAGGGGCCGACGCAGATTTCGCCCGCGAAGCGGACGCCATGCCTCCGAAGGTGCTCCGCGAACTCGTTGAAGCGGTCCACGGTGAAGCAGACGTGGGCGCTTCCCACGTTGTTCGTCGTGGTGTCGATGGCGACGCCCTTCCCCTCGGTGTACTCCACGAGCTCCAGGGCGGAGTTCGGCAGCGCGAAGAAGGCCACCCGCAGCTTCGCGCCCCTGATGCCCGTGATCCGCTCCGAGTAGCCCCCGTCCCGCTCGAAGACGCCCGAAAGCGTCAGCCCCAGCACATCCCGGTAGAAGACCACGGACCGGTCCAGGTCCTCCACAGTGAAACTCGCATGGTGCAGCGATGTGATCATACGATCATCCCCTTTCTCCACTCCCGTTCCTGTCGTCCTCTCGGGTTTTTCCCGCTCTTGCCTCGTCAGGCCACCAAAGAGAGCGGCGTAGAAGATATCTCCTGAGCTCCGCCGCCGGTGATCCCCCGACGATACTACCATGGAACCTCCGCGGACGACAAAGGTGCTCCGCTCAGGTATCGCTGCGCCGCGGCATCCACGCCGGGCCGGAGCACATCGACGCCAGCGTGCAAAGAGAGTTCGATCCATCACCCCATGACCGGAACGACGAGCTGGTATTCCGGCTCCCACCGTCGGCCCCGTCGGCAGTGCCATCACCGCTTTCCCCCTCGCAAACCGATAAGGAGCGGTATCCCCGTCATCGTCCAAGGCGATGGCACGCCGTGCAGCCCGTCGGAGCGCGCGCGGAATTCAGGAGCGAGCCCGGGAAACCCGAGCTCGCTCCTGGATCGTTACATGCTCCGCGATGACTCAGGCCCTTTTCGGCTGGGTTGCCGCCTCACTCCGCCGGGCAGATGGCGAAGCACCGTGCGGGGAACCCTGTCCCGTCCTTGAGCCTGGGGAAGGTGCAGAAAATGATCGCCCCCGTCGGAGGGACCTTGTCCAGATTGCAGAGCAGCTCGACGTTGAGCTTGTCCTGGCTGAGGATGTAGTCCTCCGCGGCGAAGCCCGGACGGCACGCGGGGTCCGGGTCCGGCGTCTCGTGCCCTATGGCCCCGATGGACCGCTCGGCGCACAGCCATTTCACCGTGTCCAGATCCCATCCGGGATAGTGGGCGTTCCCCTCGGCGTCCTTGTTGTCGAACTCCTTGGCGGGGCGCTTGTGCCAGTCGCTGCGGAGGGCGACGAAGGCCCCTTCGGGCACTTTTCCATGAACCTTCTCCCAGGCCAGAACGTCGTCCACCACCATGGCACAGTCGCAGTCGGCGGCGCACTTGGCCGACATGTCGATGACACAGAGGGGGTAGGCGAACTCGTCCACCCGGATCTGCTCCGCGGACCGTCCGTCGCGGTGGAAGTGGGACGGGACGTCCACGTGGGTCCCGTACTGTCCGGGCACCGTGTACTCGAAGACCTTCATGGGCGCCTGGTCGAAATCGAAGAGGGTCCGTATTCCGAGAGGCTGGAACCCGTACCAGTGCGGCGTATCAGGGGAAAGCTCGTGGGTCAGGTCGACCCATCTGTACTTGGGGGACTTCATCTCCTTCAGCATCGTCCAAAGTGCCGTGTCACCCATATGAAGCACCTCCCGGCCGTCGGCCATCGATATGTGGAGCTTGGCGGATCAAAATACTGCACGCATCTCTGCCGCGTGCAACGTCGCTGTTTCGGTCTTTCAATCAGTTGAAGTAGTATGCCTTGTCGAAGCCGTCCTTCGTCGCCTCGTAAATCCGGCCGGTTCTGTCCGCATCGCCTATGGGGATGACGGTGCCGCACACCTCTTCGAAGGCTTTGACCACGTCGCTTCGGGGCACGATTCCGAGGGAGAGCACCACGTGGTCCACCTTCGTCTCCACGACCTCTCCGTCCGCCTTCTCCATCCGGATGGAGCCCTCCCCGATGCTCACCAGCCTGTGCCCCGTGTACACCTCGGGCTTCATGGCCATGATCCGGCCGAGAATGTCGTTGCGGATCACGGCGAAGACGCCCGATCCCATCTCGGGGAGCATCTCCACGAGGACGAGGGCGCACCCGGCCTCGCCCAGCATCTCAGCCGTCTCGAGCCCCGTCATGCCCGTCCCGATGACCGCAACGCGCCCGGAGAGGCGCACCTTCCCCGCCACCACGTCCTCGGCGGTATGGACGTTGGGGCGGTCCGCGCCGTCGCATCGAGGAACTATGGGCGTCGAGCCCGCCGCCACGAAGACGGCCGCCGGAGAGAGGCTCCGAACCATCTCGGGCGTGGCCTCCGCACCGCACCGGACATCCACGCCGAGGACCTCGAGCTGCCGCTCCATGGTCCTGGTGAGCCTGGTGATGAGCTCCTTGTGGGGCGGTTTGTCCGCCAGGTTCAACGCTCCTCCGAGTTCGGGCTCTTTCTCGAACAGGACCACGGAGAAGTCACGTTCCGCCAGGACCCTTGCGGCCTCCATGCCGGCCGGACCGCCGCCCACCACGCACACCGGGCGCTTGCCGCCGTCCTTTCGGTACTCTGGGTAGAGGTGTTCCCGCCCCATGCGGGGGTTGATGGCGCAGACCACGGAGAGCCCCTTGGCGAGCAGTCGTTCGCGGCACACCATGCACCCGATGCACTGGCGTATCTCGTCCTCCCGCCCCTCCTTCGCCTTCCGAACGAAGTCCGGGTCGGCTATCTGGGAACGCCCGAGCCCCACGAAGTCGCAGACCCCCTCCTCGAGCATCTGCTCCGCGAAGGCTGGGTCCTTGATGGTGTTCGTCGCGATGATGGGGATCTTCAGGGCCTCCTTGAAGGCCCTGGCCACATGTTTTTTCCAGCCGGGCGTGTAGGAGTAGGGGTCGCAGTTCGCGTTGCCGTTCAAGGCACTGCCGTTGCTCACGTTCAGCACGTCGATCCCCTGGGCCTCGAGGTATCGCCCTATCTCGAGCCCGTCCTCCAGGGTCAGGGTGTCGGGGATCTGGGGCGTCATCTCGTCGCCGTTGATGCGCACCGAGATTGGAAAGCGCTTTCCCAGGGCGGCGCGGATCCCGCGGATGATCTCCGCGATGAACCGCATCCTGTTCTCGAAGGACCCTCCGTAGGCGTCGGTCCGCTTGTTGTAGTAGGGGCTGAAGAACTGGCCTATGAGGTAGGAGTGGGCGCCATGGAGTTCGATTCCGTCGTACCCCGCCTTTTTGCACCGGACGGCGGCGTCGATGAACTTCTGCTGCACGGACGCGATCTCCTCAAGGGTCATGGCCCTCGGCACGGGAGCACCGGGTGCGATGGGCATGGCGCTCGCGCTCAGGGACTGCCGGCCCGTCAACGCCGGCTTCGAGGTGCTCCCTCCGTGGTGGATCTGCGCGAAGATATGGGCGCCATAGGCATGGACGGCGTCGGTGAGCATCTCGAGGGA
Source organism: uncultured Synergistales bacterium (assembly GCA_937897575.1). GTDB lineage: Bacteria > Synergistota > Synergistia > Synergistales > Aminobacteriaceae > CALCQG01. The sequence goes on from CALCQG010000068.1 coordinate 7,191, forward strand.
CGCTATGTGGAAATCCGCCGAGATCCGCAGGTTGTGGGGGGAGGGGATGCTGTCCACATGGTCCACCCCGGTGTACTCGTTGATGATGAGCCCCGTTCCGCCTCGCGCCCTCTCCTGGTAGTAGCGGATCAGCCGCATGGACGCCGTGCCGTCGGGGTTCGCGAAATCCGTCCCCATAGGGCTCATGACCGCCCTGTTGCGGATCGTCAGCGGCCCTATCCGCCCC
>CALCQG010000069.1 GCA_937897575.1 uncultured Synergistales bacterium
AACTGGACTGGTACCGGGAAAGTCGTGAGGAAATCAGCGCCTTGCGTCGACCCTCCCGATTTCTTCCACGGTCATCCTACGGATGACTGAACGAAGGGGGCATCAGAGGCATGGAGGACACACGAGCGTTCATCCGGGAGCGATACGGTCGGGCTGTCGCCGGAAGAGCGGGCGAGACGACCGGCCGCCACGGTTGTGCCGGGGTGCCGGACCTGACACGAAGTGCCTACGATGAAGCGACTCTAGCCGGATCATCGCTGAACGCCGTGGCACAATCCTTCGGCTGCGGCAACCCGACGGCCGAAGCCGGGCTGCGTCCAGGCGAGCGCGTGCTCGATCTGGGCTGCGGCGCGGGGCTCGATCTCCTGCTCGCCGCTCGGGCCGTAGGGCCCTCGGGGCGCGTCATCGGCCTCGACATGACGGACGAGATGCTGCACGCCGCCTCGAGGAACGTGGCGGGACAGGGAAACATCTCGCTCCTTCGCGGCTATCTGGAGGACATCCCCCTGCCCGACGGCTCACTGGACGTCGTCCTGTCGAACTGCGTCATCAACCTCTCCCCCGACAAGGAGAAGTGCCTTTCCGAGGCCTTCCGCGTCCTCCGCCCGGGGGGCCGGCTCTGCGTCGCCGATATCGTCCTCCTTCACCCTCTGTCGAAAAAGGCCGCCGAGAGCCTCGCCCTTTGGTCGTCCTGCGTCTCCGGCGCCCTCTCGGAGGAGCAGTACGTCGCGCTCCTCGAGCGAACAGGCTTTACGGCGATCCACCTGCGCAGGACGGCGACCCACGCCTTTCCCGATGTCCTCGCCGCCATGGCCTTCCCCGATTGTACGCCGGAGGAGCGTCTCGAGATGGACGGAGCTCTTGCGAGCGCCATCGTCAAGGCCGTGCGGCCTGTTTTCTGATATCCTCCCCCTCATAGAGCGGGACAGCGCGTCGTTGCCGCCCACACCGACATTCTCACGGTCAGGAGATCTCTCCTCCCCCCTGTCCGATCGAAAACCGGCACACCATTCAAAGCCAATCGAGCGCCTCCGTTCGGGTGCGTGACTTCTTGTCCCCGAGGGAGATCGCCGGATGAACGTGCCATCAGACCACCGAACTCCGAGGGAAACGATCGTACGAGACGGCCGTTGATCCTCCCGAATGAAACGGTCCCAATGCGAAGGGCTCCTCCCTGAACTCAGGGAGGAGTCCCAACGTTTCGTATCTTAGAGGTATCGTTCCGAGAACCATCGGCGGAAGGAGTCCGCCGCCCGGTCCATCCGGGTTCTGCAACAGGGTGTGAGTTCATCGCCAAAGTCGAAGGATTCGCCGTCGACGCTCACGAGGACCGAAGGTGGGACCGGCGCCCCGAGGGCATCCACGAGGTGCAGAATCCATTCGGGGCCAACGGAGTGCATGTTCAACCCCTCAAGTTCCCGCTCGGGGTGCACATCGGATACGTGAAATCCCTCTTCTGCCCCCGACGGGACCCTTGCGTCGACAAAGACCGCAAGATCATACCCCCGCAGGTCCTCCGCCAGTTCGGGCAGGAGCTGATGGTCCAGGTACAGCCCAGCATCCTGCCCGATGCTCCCGAGCCACTGGGCCAGGAGCGGCGCGAGGTGGTGTCCTACTCCGTCGTCCGTGCGGTACGGGTTGCCGTAGCCGCAGACGAGGATCTTCACTCCTTGGTGACCGTCTTCAGGACCTCGCCCCGGCTGTCCCGAACGATAAGCTCAAGGGGCATCTTCCCGACGGCATGCGTTGAGCAGGACAGGCACGGATCGTAGCAGCGGATGACGTGCTCCATCCGGTTCAGAGCGCCCTCTTTCACGTCCGGTCCCTTGATGTAGTCGTGGGCAACCTGCTCCATGCCCTTGTTGATGGCATAGTTGTTGTTCCCCGTGGCAACGATCAGGTTCACCCGCTCCAGGGCCCCCTGCTCGTTCACCTCGTAGTGATGGAACAGCGTGCCCCGCGGAGCCTCGATGACGCCGACGCCGACGAGGTTGGTAACCCCGGCGGTGACCCGCAGGTCGCTGCTGAGGACGTCCTCGTCGTGGAGCAGCTGCTCCAGCCGTTCCATGCCGTAGAGCGTCTCGATAAGCCGCGCATAGTGGTAGTAGAGCGTGTAGTGCACGATACCGTCAGGCGTGGTCTTCCGGAATTCGGCGAGTTCAGCCGAGGCCTCGGGCGTGGATATGTCGTCGCAGGCGTTGACCCGGCCGAGCGGGCCGACCCGGTAGGACCCGTTGGGGAAGCCTAGAGCCCGGTAGAAGGGGAACTTGAGGTAGCTCCACTCCTCCACGTGTTCGCCGATGCGGGAGCAGTAGTCCTTCGGCGCGAACTCATCGGTGATGCGCCCCCGGGGGCTCTTGATCCGGATGTTGCCGTCATAGAGCTCGAGCATGCCGTTCTTCACGAGCCCCATGTAGGATGTCTCCACCGTCGCGAAGCGCTTCGCGAGCTCTTCGTTGTCGGCGAGGTACTTTTTGATCAGGGCGATGGCCTTCTTGAGGTTCTCCTTCTGCTTCGGAAGGTCGGCCAGTATGGCGTCCCGCTCCTCCACCCGAAGGCTGCGGTTGACGCCGCCCGGAATGCTGTGCCAGGGGTGGACCTTCTTCCCGCCCAGGGTCTTGATGATCTCCTGGCCGAACTTGCGCATTCCGATGCCCATGACGGCGAGGTCCGGGAACTCCTTCGCCACACCGACGATGTTCCGGATGGCCGGGTCCGCGTCGAACCCGAAGAGAAGGTCGGGGCTCGAGAGATGGAAGAAGGAGAGGGCATGGGACTGAATGATCTGTCCCATGTGCATGACCTCCCGCAATTTCGCCGCCGGAGGCGTGAGGGTGACGCCCAGGATCGCGTCGCATGCCTTCGCCGAGGCGAGGTGGTGGCTGACGGGGCATATTCCGCAGATGCGGGGCGTGATGACCGGCATCTCGCGGAAATCGCGCCCTTTGCAGAAGATCTCGAACCCGCGGTACTGCGTCACGTGGAAGCGGACTCTATCGACCGCTCCGTCCTCCGAAAGGTCCACGGTGATCTTGCCGTGCCCCTCGATCCGGCTTATGGGGTTGACGACGATCGTCTTGCCTTTCTTCTGCACAGCAGTCGATGTGCTTGTATTTTCCATATTCGCGGCCCTCCGTTAATCGTATCTCATGACATCCGTGGGGACGGTGGGTATCCGGCCCTCAAGGATCTCGCTGAAGACATAGTAGATGACGTCCGCCTCCGGCGGGCATCCTGGGACGTACACGTCCACTTTCACCGCTCTGTCCACGGGGATGGCCTGGGGAAGAAGGGCGGGCACCTCGTCGCACGGGATGACGCCGTCGGGGTTGACGGTGGTGGCCGTATGGACGTACCCCTCCTCGAGGACCTTCTCCGCCGGCATGAAGTTTCTCATGCAGTTGATCCCGCCGAAGACGGCGCAGTCCCCCCAGGCGATGAGGATTTTGCACTTCGAACGCAGTTCCTTCGCTATATGAAGCTCCTCCTCGTTGCCGAGGGCTCCTTCGATGACGCCCACCTCCACTTCGGGGATCTCCTTGAAGTCCGTGATGGGGGTCGCGGTGAAGTCCACCTTGCCGATGAGGTCCACGATCCGCTCGTCGATGTCCAGGAAGGACATGTGGCACCCGGCGCAGGCTTCGAGCCAGACGGAGGCAACCTTTGGCTTCGCCATGTCAACGCACCTCCTTCGTGGTGACGATTTGCGCCTTGTCGGGCGCGGCCTTCGCAACATAGACGTTCTCGCAGGGTGCCGTGGAGGCCTCTTGCAGCGTTCGCCCCAGCTTCGCGGCGAGCTCTTTCATGATGACGCCGAGGCCCTTCAGGTTGCCCTGGGGCGGAACGACGACGTTCATCTTCCGCCGATCACCCTCGAGGGTGCAGTAGTGCCCGCTCCGCTCGAACCAGGCCGGGACGGGAAGCAGCACGTCCGCCATCTGTACCAGCGGATGCACCATGAAGGGTGTCTGCACCACCACGAACCGGGCGCGGGTCATGGCGTTGAGGGAGTGAGTGTCCTCGTCCACCATGCCTGTGGAATGGACGTAGAGGAAGTCCAGATCGCCCTCGCTCAACCAGTCCTTTCCTCCCGTTACCGTGTTCAGGGCTCCGAGGCTGTTGCTGGCCAGGAACATGGGCACGACGGCCAGGCCGTCGTCGAAAGGAGCCCCGCAGGCGACGGCCAGGTTCAGCGCCTCCGTCACAAGCTCGGGAGTCTTCGCGAGGTTGGAGCCGAGGACCACGATGGGCTTCTTCGCGCCCTTCAGAATCTCCAGTGCGCCCTTCACGTTCTCCGGAACGGCTCCCCCCGCCCCGCCCTCGCGCAGGGCGACGAGGAGCGCTTTCATCTCCTTGCCCGAGACCCGAAGGTCCGCGTCGGTGATCCCCTCGAAGGGGTTCTTGCCCGACGAGACATTCACAAGCTTCGCCCGGCCGATGATGGTCGAGACTCGGATGTAGCTCGCAACCACAGGCGCTTCCTCCTGAGGATCGGCGTCCAGCACGAGGATGGCGTCGCTCTCGAGGATGTGGTGCGCTCCCGTGAAGGGGCGAACCCCTTGTCTCGCGAAGGGCTTGAACCCCTCGACGAAGCCCCGGAGCTGATTGCCGTAGAACCCGTCGACTTTGTCCATCTTCATCGTGTCCCTGAAGAAGGAGGACATCACGGCGAGCTCCTCGTCCGTCGATATCTCGGAGATGAGGGCCCCGGCCTTGCCGCTCTCCAGCGCGGGGGTCATCTTCTCCGCCACGAGGCTCAGCGCCTCATCCCAGGACGCCTCCCGGAAGGACGACCCCTCGCGGATCATGGGGACCGCAAGGCGTTCGCGCTCCGTGGAGGACGGCAGCCACCAGCGTCCCTTGGAGCACAGCTGTCCGCCGTCCGCGCTGGCCGTCGAAAGGCCCTCCACCCGCACGACGCTCCCCGTCCGAACGTAGGCCTTGATCTTGCAGCCCACAGGGCAGAGGGGGCACAGGGTTTCGACCTGGCTGTCGCAGTCCGTGCGCCGGCCGCGGTACACGAAATCCCGCAGCGTGATGGTCCCGGTGGGGCAGACCTGGGCGCAGGCTCCGCAGGTGACGCACGTCTCGCTCTTGCCGAGCTGTTGTCCGAGGTCCGCCGTGACGGTCGTCCCCCAGCCCCGCTTCTCGAGGTCCAGCGTATGGGCGCCCACCTTCTCCGAGCAGACCCTGATGCAGCGCAGGCAGAGGATGCAGCGGTTGTGGTCCACCTGAATGTTGGGGTCCGAAGCGTCGTTGTGGAAGTCGCTGTACAGGAACGGATAGCGGACGCTGTCCATCCCGTGCTCGATGGCGAGGCGCTGCAGTTCGCAGTCCCCCGACTGGGAGCAGAACATGCAGAAGTGGTTCCGTCCGGCGAAGAGCAGCTCGAGAATCTGCCGGCGATACTGTATCAGCCTGTCCGTCTTCGTCAGGATCTTCATGCCCTCCGTCACCGGGGACGTGCACGCCGTCAGCAGCTTGTTGCTGCCCTCCGCCTCAACGACGCACATACGGCACGAGCCGATAGGGGTGAGCCCATCCATGAAACACAGCGTCGGAATGTACACGTCGTTTGCGCGGGCCACCTGGAGGATGGTGTCCCCTTGGGAGCCCTTGCACTCCACTCCGTCTATGACGAGCGTTATCTCACTCATGGTTTCCCTCCTCCAGCCTACTTCTTCTCGATGGCATCGAAGGGGCACTTTTCGAAGCAGGTGCCGCAACGGATGCATCGGTCGACCTCAATCCTGTACCCCGTCGTTCTGTCGCCGGGGATACAGTGAACAGGACAGTTCTTCGCGCAGAGCCCGCACTTCTTGCAGGCATCCTGCTTGATGTGGTACTCAAGAAGGGCCGTGCAGGCACCTGCGGGACACTTTTTAT
>CALCQG010000070.1 GCA_937897575.1 uncultured Synergistales bacterium
CGTGTCCGTCGGCGAAGCGGAGCTCCTGCGTTCGACGCACTCTGAATCCCAAGCTTGTTGGAGCGCGAGTGTTTGGGGGTACCGAGCCCTGCAGGGCTCGGTACAGCGACTGACACGAAGCGTGTAGGCCCGAAACTGGTCTCCACGCTTCGGTCATCTGCTGCCGCTCCTTATAGTATGTGGAGGGTGATTTTTTTCGGGCGGGTATTGAGGAGCAGAGGTATCAAAAGCCGAATATCTCGGCATGACTGCCAAGCCGAACCAGGACCAATTGATCCGGCTCGGCAGTGTAATATAAGAGAATCAGATCCGGAGTAATGTGGCATTCTCTATGTCCATGCCAATTGCCGCCGAGGGCATGGTCGCGGTATGGAAGAGGCAGTGCCTCGTCTTCGGCCAAAGTCGATACGACGGTCATAAAACGTTCTTTCAGCGCAGTGCGCGCTGTTCCTTTACTAACCCTCTTGAAGTCGCGCTTGAAAGCAGCTGTCTGCCTAATCGATCGCATCAAGCTGGTTCTGCAGATCGTGTATGGCGAGAGGTTCCGTGGCACCGCCCTCCGCCTCCCTCATGGCCTGCAGTGTTTCTTCCGGCAAACGAATTGCAAAAGGGACACCGCCAGAATTGATAGTCTGCCGATAGAACAAACGGATGGCTTCAGTGGGGGTCAAGCCGCACCGTCGAAAGATTCGTTCCGCCTGCTCCTTATCCCGAGTTTCCAGTCGGACATTGATACTTCGGTATCCAACACGCGATTTAACTTCGGTACCCATTGCGATCAGCCCCTTTGGCCGAATTATAACGCCATCAGCGTTATAACGCAATGGTCATACCTGGCAGCGGATACGTTCAGTGCGATCGACCCAACCTCGCTGTTACTCCTCCCCCTCGGGGTCGCCTCTCCGCGGGACGATGCAGAGGAACGTGAAGGGCTCGGAGCCCGTGTTCATGAGCGTGTGCTCCGCGTTGGAGGGGACGAAGATCCAGGAGTCCTTCGCCACGGGGAAGTGCTCGCCGTCGATGACGGACTCGCCCTGTCCGCCGAGGATGATCATGTAGTGCGGCCAGTCGTGGCTGTGCATGGGCACCTGGGCCCCTGCGGGCAGGGTGAAGTGGCGCAGCACGTGGTCATCCCAGCACCTGGCGGGGGAGAAGACGATGCGTTTCTCCACGTCCGGCGACGGGACGAACTTCCGGGAAAGAGGAATATCCCGAATATTTCCAGAACAGCCCTTTTTCGAGCATGAACAGGACATGGCATGCACTCTCCTTTGGAGAATATCTGTTGCGGTGGCCCCGTGCAGCGGAACCCCGAAGCCATGATATCGCCTCCTTCCGGAGAAGTCCAGAATTCTTGGACGAAAGGAGGCTCCATGGTGTGGACGGAGAGGTCCGCTCATGGAGGCGACAACCGCCGGTTGCCCCTCTGGAAGTCGACATCGTCGCTCCGGATGTCCTTGAGGGCGCGTACCGGACCGGAGGTCGACGGGCCCCCCTTCTGTTCCTGCCCTGGAACGGCGGGTGATGCATTGGCGCGAGGCTCTCGGCGGTTCCGTCGGATTTCGGAATGCGGCCGTGCGGCGAATGACCGCGCCCTTTCAAACAGGATACCCTGAATATTTCCCTGCGTCCCCCTGCGGAAATGTGGCACGTCATAAAACTGCCGGAGCCCCTTCGGGCTCCGGCAGCGGTACGCTTTCCTGTATTGTCTGCGCTCTTTCGGCTGCACCGCAGCCGAAAGAATTAATGGTGTCCCCCGCCGTTGCCCCGTTCCACAGGCTCGTCGCGGACATACCCCTTCCAGGTGCCGCTCCGGGCTTTCTCCATTTCCGCTTCGTAGTCTCCGGCCAAATTGTCGATCTCCGTCTGACGTTCTTTCAGTAACTTCTGGTAGCTCTTCCATCTCCTTTCACGAGCATTCGCTCGTGCCTCTTCGTCCGATATCTTCGGGTCATCGGAATATACATCCGCAACACCGATATCCTCGGGTTTCTCATGGATTGGAATCTTAAGCTCCCTCATGGCGGCTTCCTTGGGGGTTAATCCCCGTGAGATCCAGTCCAATCCGGCTCGTATGTTCTTCGGTATCGGGTTTCGGAAGGAGTTGTGCGTCAGCATCTGCTTGGCGACGCTTTGGTCGCTCCCCTTGATGGGAGGGTGGAGCCGGGTCGGCTGCCTGACGGTGCTTTTCAGGATGCCTTCCACTTTTGCGTCCGATGCCTTCTCGAGCGCCTCTCCCCAGAGGTTCATGGCATCAGAAATAGTGGAGAGCACTCCCTGAAGGAGTTCGGCCTTGCTTCCGGACGTGGCGAGGCCGGGGGCGTTGACCACAAGATTGACCCCTGTGACCTTTTTGCCGAGATTGTCGACGCCCTCTCGCAGTTCAGCCTTCATCCCACCGGTGGTATCGTCCCGAACGGCTTTTACGAAGTCGTCCGTGGCGGCCACGGTACCGAGAAGGCCGCCTATCAACCCCGTTCCGAAGGCCGCGATGCCGAGCCCCACGAGGACGGCGCCCGCCGCAGTCGCAGGAGCGGACATTATGGCGGTGACCGTCAGGGCGGCCCCGACGATGGTGCCGCCAACAGCTGCCCCCAGTTGCATCCCCGCCGCCATGACCTGGCCGGCGTAGCTTGCCGCGAAGCTGTTCCACGCCTTTTCGAGAAGCCCGGGCTTTGCAGAGTAGTCGAGCTGGGCCGTCCCCGCCGCGACACCGACGGTGCTGATCTCGGCCTCGAAGGTGCCCAGAACGTCGACCACACCCTGTTCGGCCGCCCATGCCGGAACGGCGAAGAGGGAGGAGAGCATGGCGGCGAAGAGTGTCCTCTCCTCTTGGTTCATCTTCTCGTAGGCGATCCTGGCGTCCCGGATATTGCGGGCGTACCGACCGGCACTTGTCTCGAGGGTCTTGAGCCGTCCCTGGAGCTCTTGTATCAGAGCCTGTCGCTGGGTGTCCGTCAGTTTGGTGCCGTCAATATCCAGCTTGATGTAGTGCCGAAGGCCCATCTCCGCGTCGATGAAGGCCTTCGCGAACTTTTCGTGCTCCTTCTGCATGGCCTTGATGTACGTCCCGGGGATGTGGACCCCCGCTTCCTGCTGTACCGCGGTGTCTTTTGGCGTCGTCGCCCTGCTCGGGGCCGGTTTCTGAACCGTCCCAGAGGGCGCGCCAGTGGCCTTTTTGGGTGCCGCGGCCGCGGGCGCCGAAGCGGAGGCCGCGCCGGCCTTCTTCTCGTCCCGGGCGCTCAGTGCCGCCTCGGCCAGCCCGGAGGAGAGGAACACGAAGATGAAGAGGATGACGATGGAACAGAGCCGAAGAGCTGGTTTCCTCATGGCATGACCCCCCTTCTATTGAAGCCCGAGTTCGCCGAGCATGGCGTTCACCACCACGGCGGCCAGGGTTCCGTCCTTCACGGGCAGCCACTTCTTGCTCCCCTCGCGGTAGAAGGGCGCGTCGTCGGCCCCGTGGAGTGCGGCGACCTGCACGTTGTACCTCGCCTTCACGAGGTTGTAGTTGAAGAAGTCGACTTCGGCGGAGATCTCCTTTTTTCGCTCCCTGGAGGGGATGGCCGCGCGGAGAGTCTTGAGCCCCGCCTCGGTGAAGACGTAGCGGACGGAGGAGGTGACCACGTCGTTGTTCTTTCTGAGGGTCGACCGGTTCAGGAAGATCTGGAACTCGTCGTTCTCGAAGATGGGGATGAACTTGTCCGCCGCGTCGAGGCGAGCAGCAAAGGTGAGAAGGACTGCCGCCACGAAGATGGAGAGGAGTGCCGCGCCTTTTTTTACCATTTCGTACCCTCCTGTATTTTCTCCGTTGTCGACCCATTGGATGAGTCGCGCCTGCAACGTACCATAGAGTGGCGGAAAATGGAGGGGTGATTTTTTCTCACCCCCCCTGGGAAAAGCGGTGATACTCTTAAACAGGGAGTTGTGCTGTATAATTACTCTTTAATACGATGCAAAGGATTTTCGCTTTATTCAGAGAGGGCGCGACAGAGAATGGGATATGAAAGGATGCGCAAGCCCGAATTGTTCTTGTTGTTCGGGTATGGTGCCATCGCGGCGTGGGGCTGGATCACCTATCAGGAGGGACACCTCTTCGAACAGCTCCCCGCCCTGCTTGCTATGTCCCCGGAACAGGCCTTCTTCTTCTTCCCCCTCTTCAACGCGCTGTTTCTCCTTATCCTCTCCCGGCGGCCCGGAGCCTTCACCATGGGCTCCACAGCGCGGTGGATGCTGGTCTTCGGGGTGGCCTTTCTCCTTTTGTTCTTCCCTCGGGCACAGACCCCGTGGGGGGAGCTGGTCGACCTCGCGACGCTTCTTGTGACCGCCGCAGGTTTTTCACTGTACGATGCATCCTGGCTTCGCCTCGGCGCATCGATCTCTCCGAAAAAAGTGGCCCTTCTCTTTGCCGGGGCGAATCTCGTGGCCTCCCTGTGCACCATGCTTCACTACTGGTCCGTGCCCTTGGTGCTCGTGCTCATAACGGCCCTCTCCCCTTTCGTCTCGGCGGTGCTCTGGAGGCACGCCGCCCCCTCCCTCATCCCAGACGTGACGCAGTGCGCCGAGCGCAGCGGCGGATTCGCTCCGTTCCCGAGAAACCTCGTCCTCCGGTTCTTTTTCTTCTTCCTCGCCTGCGGTTTTTTCCATAACCAGATACTGAGTCCCGCAGGGAACACGGTGTCGCTCCTCGTCACGGAATTGCTCTATGGGGCAGGGGCTCTGGCGGGCGCCCTGGTGATCCGGTATTCCGAGGAGGCCGACCTCAGGACTGTCTACAAGTTCGCCCAGTTTCTCCTCGGGACGGGGTTCGTCCTCATGGTCCCCTTCGGTGCCTCGCAGGGAGTGGCGGGCATGCTTCCCGTCGGGTTCATCCAGCTCGGATTCGGCTTTTTCGGGACCTACTCGTGGACCATCCTGGCGTACCTCGCCTCCAGGGCCAGGCAGGAGAACGTCCTGTCCGTGGCCTGCAAGGGGCTCGCCATAGTGGCCGGTTCGGTCTTCGTGGGGCAGGGGCTCATTCTTCTGCTGCGGTATTCCCTTGCGTCGTCGGGAATCTCCCAGGTCCAGGTGTTTTTCATGGCGGGGGTGCTCTCCCTGCTCATGGCCGGGTTCTTCTTCCACGACAACCCGGAGACCTTCGCGGGGTACGATATCGCCACGGGCACCGTGGAATCTTCATCTGCGGAGCTCTCCGTCCCGTCCGAAGAGGACGAGGAGCAGCGACGGACCCTCATGGTGCTGCAGCACGGGCTCACCAGGCAGGAGACGAGGATAGCCCTCATGCTCGGAGAGGGCTTGGCGAACACCGATATGGCGGAGCGGCTCAACATCTCCCAGAACACCCTCAGGACGCACCTCAAGAATCTCTACAGGAAGCTCGGCGTCTCAGGGCGGGAGGAGGCGCAGGACCTCTTCTCCTCCCCAAAGTGACGCTCCTCCTGTTCTGTGTCGGAGCTTCTCTGGTCAAGAGGGGTTGCAAGAGCGCTGGTTTTCTTTATAATGGCTTGAATACCAACGGGAAGATACCCAATCTGTGTTGGAAACTGGAGGAGATCCTATGAGAAAGAGAGTATCGGTTCTGTTCGGAGTGTTCGTGGTCCTGTGCCTGTTCGCGTCCCAGGGGTTCGCCATGAACATCAGGGTGGCCCACGTGGTGACGGAGAAGGACGCCTTCCATGTCTGCGCCCTCAAGTTCAAGGAGCTTGTGGAGGCCGGGAGCAACGGGGAGCTGACGGTGACCATCTATCCGAACGCCAAGCTCGGCGACGAGCGGAACCTCCTCGAGAGCATGCGCATGGGCGTCGTGGACGCGGGGGTTATCACCGGCGGTCCCGTGATGAACTTCATGCCCAAGTTCGGCGTCTTCGACCTGCCCTTCCTGTTCTCCACGCCGGAGCAGGCCTACAAGGTCCTCGACGGCCCCATCGGGAAGCAGATGCTCGCCGACATGGAGGCCATCGGCTGGAAGGGCCTCGCCTACGGCGAGCGGGGGTTCAGGAATCTCACGAACAGCAAGAGAGAGGTGAAGGTCCCCGAGGACATGAAGGGGCTCAAAATCCGCCTCATGCAGAATCCCATCTACGTGGACTCCTTCAAGGCCCTCGGCGCGGACGCCGTTCCCATGGCCTGGACGGAGGCGCTCACGGCGCTGCAGCAAGGGACCATCGACGGACAGGAGAACCCCCTGAACGTCATTGTGTCCTTCAACCTCTACGAGTCCCAGAAATATCTTTCCATCACGAGGCACGCCTACTCGCCCAACGTGATCATGATGAGCCTGAAGACGTGGAACAAGCTCTCCCCGGAGCATCAGAAGCTTGTTCAGGAGTCCGCCCAGGCCGCCGCCGAGGAGAACCGCCGGTACGACAACGCCATGGAGGCGGAGTGGATCCAGCTTCTGAAGGACAAGGGCATGGTCATCACCGAGCCGGACATCGAGCTCTTCCGCGAAGCGGTGAAGCCGGTGTACGAGAAGTACGAGGCGCAGTACGGCAAGGAACTCATCGACGAAATCCTGAACACGAAATAAGGGCGCCCTCATGGACGACCAGCAACCTTTCCGAAACGAGAGAGGCGGGGCTTCGCGCCCGCCTCTTCTTCGACTGAGCGACCGGCTGAACCAGATCAGCGAGGTGGTGCTCTTCGTCATGATGATCGCCATGATCGCGCTGACCACGATCCAGATATTTTTCCGGGTCTTCCTGACCGCCCTCATCTGGACCGAAGAGGTCACCACGTACCTGCTCGTCGCGGCGTCCCTGCTCGGCGCCGCCGTGGCGTTCAAGAGGGGGAGCCACATCGCCGTGACCTTTCTGCCCGACAAGCTGCCCTCCGGTGGACGGAAATTCATGGCCCTGCTCGTGCAGTCGGTGGGCATTCTCTTCTTCGTCATCGTGGTGGTGTTCGGCGTCTCCCTCATGAAGAGCGAGGCCATGCAGAGCACCCCGGCCACGAGGATCTCCATGTCGTGGCTCTATCTCATGTACCCCGTCATCGGCGGCATCACCCTGGTTCACCTCTTCGCCGGCATCGGGACCATCCTGAGGGGGGAGTAGAGCCATGGGCCTTCTTCTCGTGGGTTCCTTCATCCTCCTGCTCTGCATAGGAGTTCCCATCGCGCTGGCCATCGGCGCGTCGGCCACCATCGTGGTCATCGCGAGCGGCTTCCCCCTGGCCATGGTGCCCCAGACCATGTTCTCGGGCAACGAATCCTTCGCCCTCGTGGCGGTCCCCTTCTTCGTCCTCGCGGGGGACATCCTGGCGCGGGGCGGCATCTCGGAGCGCATCGTGGCCTTCGCCGAGGCGACGCTGGGCCGGATCCGCGGCGGGCTGTCCATCGTCTCCATCGTGGCCTCCATGTTCATCGCCGCCATCTCAGGTTCAGGCGCGGCCACCACCGCCGCCGTCGGCTCGGCGCTCCTGCCCCAGCTCAAGGAAAAGGGCTACGACGTGGACTTCTCCGCGGCGCTCATCGCCTCGGCCGGGACCATCGGCGTGGTCATCCCGCCGAGCGTCCCCATGGTGCTCTACGCCGTCATCGCCGGCGTCTCAGTGGCGAAGCTCTTTATGGCGGGCTTCATCCCCGGAATTCTCATGGGGCTCGGGCTCATCGTCTACTCCATCTTCGTCGCGCGGAGACGGGGCTACCCGGCGGGGGAGCTCCGGACGAGGGCGGAGAAGTGGGTGCTCTTCAAGGATGCAACCTGGGGGCTCATGACGCCGGTGATCATCCTCGGCGGCATCTTCTCCGGACTCTTCACCCCGTCGGAGGCGGCGGCCATCGCCGTGGACTACTCCTTCCTGGTGGCCTTCTTCGTCTACAAATCCATGGACTTCAGAAAGTTCTACAACCTCATCGTGGGCGCGGGCGTCACATCGGCCATCGTCATGTTCATCATCGCCACGTCGAAGCTCTTCGGGTGGGCTCTGGCGTTTTACGAGGTCCCCGAGATGGTGGCCAACTTCCTTCTCGGCCTCGCCGAAGGAAACAGCGTCATGATCTACCTGATCTTCGCCGTGGTGATCCTCGTCGCAGGGATGTTCATGGAGACGGCGTCGGCCCTCATCATCCTGACGCCCATCTTCCTGCCCACCATCCAGCAGATAGGGGGCAACCTCATCCACTTCGGGCTCCTCGTCACCGTTGGGCTCGCCATCGGCATGGCAACACCGCCGGTGGCCATAGACATCTTCGTGGCCAGCGCCATATCGGGGCTGCCCATGGAGCAGATCAGCCGCCGGATCATCCCCATGATCCTCGTGCTGATCGCGGTATTTCTCATCATCACCTACATCCCGTCCATCACCCTGTTCCTCCCCACCCTCGCGTGGGGTCCGGGCGGCGTGTGATGCACAGTGCGAAGGAGGGGCTATCCCATGCGAAGCGACAGCGCGAAGAAGGGAATTGAACGGGCACCGCACCGATCCCTGCTCAAGGCGGCGGGGTATTCGGACTGGGAGATCGAGCGGCCGTGGATCGGAGTGGCCAATCCGTACAACGCCATCATCCCGGGGCACATTCATCTGAACAGGCTGGCGGAGGCGGTGAAGTTGGCCGTCTACGCCTTCGGGGGTCTTCCCCTCGAGTTTCCCGTGATCGGGGTGTGCGACGGCATCGCCATGAACCATGAGGGCATGAAGTTCTCCCTCCCCAGCCGCGAGCTCATCAGGGACTCCGTGGAGGTCATGGTCCGGGGGCACGGCCTGGACGGCCTCGTGCTCATCACCAACTGCGACAAGATCATCCCCGGCATGGCCATGGCGGCCCTGTCGCTGAACATCCCGACGGTCATGGTGAGCGGAGGCCCGATGCTCGCGGGGGCGCGGCGGGGGAAGAGGATCGACCTCACCCACGTCTTCGAGGCGGTGGGCAGACGGGTCGCCGGGACCATCGACGACGACGAACTCCGGGAGATCGAGGAGAACGTGTGTCCCACCTGCGGCTCCTGTGCCGGCATGTTCACGGCGAACACCATGAACTGCATGATGGAGGCCCTCGGCCTCGCCCTGCCGGGCAACGGCACCATCCCCGCCGTGTACTCCGCGCGGGACCGTCTCGCGAAGGAGGCGGGCAGACAGGTCATGACGCTCCTCGAGCGGAACATCCGGCCCAGGGACATCATGACGGAGACGGCCTTCATGAACGCCGTCTCGGTGGACATGGCCCTCGGCGGCTCCACCAACACGGCGCTCCACCTCCCGGCGCTGGCCCACGTGGCGGGGGTCTCCCTGACGCTGGACCGGTTCGATGAGGTGAGCAAGAAGACGCCCCACATCTGCAGCATGAGCCCCGGAGGGAAGTACTACATCGAGGACCTCTACGCCGCCGGCGGAGTGCAGGCCGTCATGAAGCGCCTTCTGGACGGCGGTCTCCTCGACGGGACGCCCATGACCGCCACGGGACGCACCGTGGCGGAGAACGTGCGCTCCGCGGAGGTCCTGGACGACGAGGTCATCCGCCCCCTCGGCAACCCCTACCACGCCGAGGGCGGTCTCGCGGTGCTCAAGGGGAACCTCGCCCCCGAGGGCGCCGTGGTCAAGCAGTCCGCCGTGGACCCCTCCATGCTGAAGCACTCCGGCCCGGCCAGAGTCTTCAACAGCGAGGAGGAGGCCTCGAAGGCCATTCTCGGGAAGACGATCCGGGACGGCGACATCGTGGTCATCCGCTACGAGGGCCCCAAGGGCGGCCCCGGCATGCGGGAGATGCTCGGCCCCACGTCGTCTCTTGCAGGTATGGGCATGGACAAGACCGTGGCCCTCATCACAGACGGCCGTTTCTCCGGCGCGTCACGGGGCGCGTCCATAGGGCACGTGTCCCCCGAGGCGGCGGAGGGTGGCCCCATCGGCCTCGTCCGGGAGGGCGACGTGATCGATATCGACATCCCGGCCCGCACGCTGACCCTTCGGGTCCCCGACGAGGAGCTCGCGAAGCGGAAGGCGGAGTGGACGCTACCCGAACTCGACTCGGGAAGCCCCTTCCTGGAGCGGTACAGATCCTTCGTCACCTCCGGCGCCAGGGGTGCGGTGTACAGGGACAAGTGACCGCGACGAGAGCCGGGGGCCGCCGCGCCTCCGGCTCTTTCATGGCGGCGGCGTGCCAATCATCTCGAAAAGGAGGAACCCCTATGAAGATCGACGGAGTGCCGTATCAGAACGTGGACTGGAACGCCCTGCCGGAGGAGACCCACCAGGGCGAGACGGGGGTGGCGACGTGGCGGACCTTCGAACAGGGCAACATCCGGGCCCGGGTGGTGGAGTACTCCCCCGGCTACCTGGCGGACCACTGGTGTGCCCGGGGGCACGTGATCTTCGTGCTGGAGGGCTCGGTGACGTCGGAGCTGAAGGACGGCTCGAAGCGTCTGCTCACCAAGGGCATGGGGTACGTGGCCTCTGACGACGAGGTGAACCCACACAGATCCTACACCGAGACGGGGGCGACGCTCTTCATCGTGGACTGAATCGCACTGTCTCACGACAAATAAAAGAGGGGGCGCGGGAATCCCGCGCCCCCTCTTCATCTTTCTCTTCGTGCCCTCCCTGTCACTGTTTCTTCCCTGCCAGAGCCTCCACGAGGGCCTTGCCGAACACGGGAAGGTCCGCCGGGGTTCTGCTCGTCACGAGGTTGCCGCAGACCACCACCGGCTCGTCGACCCAGTTGGCCCCGGCGAGCGTCATGTCGTCCCGCACGCTCCTGTAGGATGTGGCCTTGTGCCCCTTCAGGATGTCGGCGGAGACGAGGAGGCTTCCCGCGTGACATATGGCGCCCACCACGCCGCCCCGGTCATGGACGGCCCGGACGAAACGGACGATGGACTCGTTGGTCCTCAGCCTGTCGGGAGCCCACCCTCCGGGGACAACCACCCCCGCCACATCCTCGGCGGAGAGCTCCGCTGGGGAGGCGGCCGCCTCGATGGTCATACCGAACTTGCCCGTGTACGTGACGCCCTTCTTGGGGCCTACCGCCACAGGTTCATATCCCGCCTCGGCGAGCCGGTGGTAGGGGTACCAGAATTCGAGATCGTGCACCTCGTTTTCCACGAGAATGGCTATCTTGCGAGTCATTGTGTCATCTCCTTTTCAAATTGATAGGAACATATCTTATATTATACTGTACTGGTCATAAATGGAGTAGTCCAGCCCGCCATATTGATGGAGAAGGCGTCGTGTTTTGTCGCCGAACCGTCGGGCAGTCGACAGGCGGCGTCGCGACAGTGCGTGGTCCCCGCGGGACGGCCTTCCGAGCGGGGCTTCTTTCTTGTATCATATATATTGCAAGGGGAGTACTATGAGAAGCGAAGTCTCATGCAACGGTCTTCGCAGAAGGTAACAAAAGTTCCTGTGCTGCGTGGCCGGGCGGACCTCACAGGGCTGTCCTCTTCTGAAGAGAGACTGTCCGGGCATTCCCAGGGACAATGTACGCGACGTCCCGGTTTTGTGCCGGGAACTCATGAAAAGGAGGGTGTTCCCATGTCTTTGAAAGAGAATCCGGTTCTCTCGACCATACTCGGCAGAAGAAGCATCCGGAAGTTCCAAAGTCAGGCGGTGTCGCCCGAGGTCCGGGATATCCTTTTGGAGTGCGCCTTTGCCGCCCCATCGGCGCACAACCGAAGGCCCTGCGCCTTTATCGTCATTGAGGATAGGGCGACTCTGAACGCCCTTGCCGAAGCGCACGATTCGGGGAAGATGCTTGCCCAGGCGCCTCTGGCCATCGTCGCCTGCGCCGAGACGGCGAACTACCCCCAGGGTGACCGGGCCTGGGTGGAGGACTGCGCCGCCGCCCTGGAGAACATCCTCCTTGCCGCCAGAGCTCTGGGCCTTGAAGGCGTGTGGCTCAAGGTCATGGACCGCCATCCGCGGAACGAGCTGGTCCGACCCATCCTCGGCGTGCCGGATTCCGTACAGGTCGTGGGCATCGCTGCCCTCGGCTTCGGCGACGAGGTGAAGGAGCCTCACGGAGGAGTCGTGAAGGAAAAAATCCACTGGGAAAAATGGTAGGAGATGACCAAAACACGCGCCCCGATTCATGGGGCGCGTGTTTTGTGTCAGATACTATGCCGAGGCCGCGGGACTCGGCGAGGAGATGTATGGTGTCAGATACTACGCCGAGGCTGCAGGACCCGGCGATGAGACGAGCGGAGTCAGTACGTCACTGCTCTGGTTGATCGTCTGCGACTCCATACTTCGGTTGCTCTCATACGCTCCCCCTCGACTGCGTCTCGGGATAGCATCTGACACGAAGTCTGTTCGTCTGCGACTCCATACTTCGGTCGCTCCCATACGCTCCCCCTCGACTGCGTCTCAGGATAGCATCTGACACGAAGTCTGTTCGTCTGCGACTCCATACTTCGGTCATATGCTACAATACTAGGGTTGTTGAGTGATTGCCGCGTTTTTTGATTCGGCGTACGGAGGTTGAGGGACTTTATGGATGAGAAAAAGGGCGAGTCGCTTTTCGGCAAGGTAATCACCCTTCCCCTGGTTCAGGAGATCAAGCAGAGCTATCT
>CALCQG010000071.1 GCA_937897575.1 uncultured Synergistales bacterium
GCTCGAGGCCATCGAGAAACGGGGTGTCGCCATCAGCGAGGCCGGGGTCGGCCGCGCGCTGCGGGCCATGCGGAACGAGGGGCTCCTCGAGAAGGTCGGGAAGCAGGGACACCGGATCACACCCGCCGGAAAAGAGCGCCTCGCAAAGGTGGACGAGGAGCGGGATCTGCGGGACTTCCTCAAACACGTCATGGCGCACCCGGGACGATTGGGGAGGACCAACCTCCTCCATCGGCTCGTCGTCCGGAAGGCCCTGGAGCGGGAGGCCGTCTACCAGGCGACCGTCAACGCCACGGACGGGGAGCTCGCCGAACTGGAACAGATCGTCCAGGCGCAGTACGAGGGCATGCGTGAGAACAGGGACTACGCGGAGATGTCCGCCCTCTTCCACCGGCGCGTCCTGAAGATCTCGGGCGTCCCCCTTCTCGAGACGCTCTACGATTTCATCGGCATCACGTCGAAGTGGCAGAATTTCTTCGTGGGGACCTTCAAGGTCTACAACACCCCCATCAACATCTCCCACGAAAAGGTCCTCCAGGCGATGAAGGAGCGGGACCCGAAGAAGGCCGCCGACGCCATGGCCTCCCACCTCGACGACGTCATCGCCAACGCGAGAAAGCTCTCCGAGCAGAGCGAATCCTGACCCCCACCCCCAGCCGACCGCATACGAGCTTCTGACAACGGGGCCCACACCGTTTTTTGAAAGGCCGGGCCCCCTATTGACAGAACAGTCCGAGCCTATAGTATAATATCGTTCATCAATGATGAGTTACGCGCTTCGACCACGAGAGGAGGCTGGAGATGAAGACGAATGGAGCCCGACTGTTTCTCGAGATGCTCAAGCTGCACGGTGTGCGGGACGTGTTCGGACTGCCGGGGGAGACGACCCTCGCCCTGTACCGGGAGTGGGAGCATTTTCCGGACGTCCGCCATATCCTGACCCACGACGAGCGGGCGGCGGCCTTCATGGCCGAGGCCTACGCCAAGGCGACGGGGCGCGTCGGCGTCAGCGAGGCCCCGAGCCCCGGAGGATCCCACCCCGTGCCGGGCGTTCTCGAGTCCTTCAAGGGGTCCGTCCCCACCGTCTGTTTCACGTCGGACGTCCCCTTCAACAACGAAAAGCGGAACACCCTCTCGGGGTTCGACCAGAACAGGCTCTATGAGGCCATAACCAAGGAGAGCATCCTCATCACCAGGGCGAAGGACATCCCCCACCTCATGCGCCGGGCCTTCCGAACGGCCCTGTCGGACCGGCCGGGCGCCGTGCACGTCCGCGTGCCCGACGACGTGTACGAGGAGGAAATCGACATCGCCGAGAGCGAGCTGTACGGAGGGACCTGCCTCTGGCCGGCCGACCGTCCCGTGGCCGACTTCGCCAAGATCGACGAGGCCATCGCGCTGCTCCTCGAGGCGAAGCGCCCCGTGATCGTCTGCGGCCAGGGGGCCGTCGTCTCGGGCGCCGGTCCCGAGGTCCGGGCCGTCGCCGAAGCGCTCTCCATCCCCGTGGGGACGACCATGACGGGCAAGGGTGCCATATCGGAGACCCACCCCCTCTCCCTCCGCGTCATCGGCGCCCGGGGCGGCACGAGTTACTCGAACCGCTTCCTTGAGGAGGCGGACCTGGTCTTCTTCGTCGGGTCGAACACGGACTCCGCCGGGACAGACGGGCGGAAGCTCCCCTCGGCGGCCAGACAGCCCAGGATCATCCAGCTGGATATCAGCCGGCAGGAGGCGGGCAACAACTACCGGGCCGACGTGGCCCTCGTCGGCGACGCCAAGGCCACCCTCGCCCTCATGGCCGACCGCATCCGGGAGAAGGGGCTGAAGGGGCGTGCCGAGAACGGGCAAGACGTGGCGGCCGCCATGGCGGAACTCGACAGATCCGCGGCGGAGGCGGCGAAGTCCGACGACCTGCCCATCCACCCCATCCGCTTCGTCAAGGAGCTGGAGGCCCTGCTGCCGGAGAAGTCCCTCGTCCTCGTGGAACCCAGCACGGGCAGCATCTTCTCCGCGGCCTACCTCGTCCAGAGGAGGGAAGGGCGGATGTTCCTCTCGGGCTACTCCATGGGCGCCCTCGGCTACTCTCTGCCCGCCGCCGTCGGCGCTGCCGTCGCCCGGCCGGACCACACCATCGTCTCCCTGGGCGGCGACGGCAGCTTCTACTTCAACTGCGGCGAGCTGGAGACCTACAGCCGCCTCGGGCTCAACATCAAGTACGTCCTCTTCAACAACAACGTCTTCGGGTGGATCCGGGGCGAGATCGAGCACGTCTACAACGCCAACCCCTTCGCCACGGACTTCCGGTACGTGGACTACTGCAAGATCGCCGAGGGCTTCGGCCTTCGCACCTTCAGGATCGACGCCCCGGAGCGTATCGCGCCGGTGCTGAGGGAGGCCTTCTCCTACTCGGGGCCGGCCTTCATCGAGATGCCCGTGAAGGCCCAGGACGCGCTGGTCCCGCCCGTCCCGCGATGGATTCCGAACGCGAAGAAGAAGGGATTGCCCTATTACTACTGATGCGGTAACGAGCCAAAGGCGCTAGAATCTCCAGTCACGCAGCAAACAAACGAACGAGGAGGGAAAAACAGTATGAAACGGAAAAGCACTCTGGCAATTCTGATCGCGGTCCTTGCGGCTCTTCTGGTGTCCGGCGTCTCCTTCGCGGCGAGCGAGGAGCTGAAGATCGGCTCGAACAAGGTGGGCAGCACATGGTACGTCCAGGCGGCCGTCATCGCCGACGTGGTCCGCAAGGCCTACCCCGAGCTGAAGATCGACGCCTCCCCCATAGCGGGCGGCATCGGGAACATCAAGCTCATGCAGCAGGGGAAGATGAACATCGCCATGACCATGGGGAACAACATCAAATGGGCCTACGAGGGCACCAGCCTCTTCGAGGGCAGCCCCGTCAAGAACATCCGGGCCCTGGTCGGCGGACTTGACCAGTTCTACGTCGGCATCGCGGTCCGCAAGGGAAGCGGCATCACCTCCCTCGACGAGATCGCCGAGAAGAAGATGAAGATCAGCCTCATGACCGTTCAGCGCGGCACCACGGGCGAGGCGTCGGCCGCCCAGGTGCTCGAGGCCTGCGGTTTCTCCTACGACGACGTGAAGGCCTGGGGAGGCTCCGTGGAGCACACGGACTTCGAGGCCATCACCAACGCCATCAAGGACGGCCGCTGCGACGTGTTCATCCAGTCCCTCTCCAAGGGGCACCCCACGTTCACCGAACTCGCCGTGACGGGGAAGATCGAGCTGCTCGGGATGTCCGAGAAGTCCGTCGACTATCTCTTCGAGAAGTACGGCTACTCCCGCTCCACCCTTCCCGCCGGAAGCTTCAAGGGGCAGGATCAGGACCTTCTTCTCCCCGGCTACCGGAGCTGCCTCACGGTGACGGATTCCATGGACGACGAGACGGCCTACAAGATCACCAAAGCCGTCTGCGAGCACAAGGAAGACCTCGTCAAAGGGCATAAGGCCTTCGACGACTTCAACCCCGAGAAGGACGCCTTCGAGTCCATCAACCGCGGCGGCGTTCCCCTGCACCCTGGCGCAGTGAAATACTACCAGGAGATGGGCTATCTGAAATAACGCCGGCAGTCTGACCGCAGGGCGGGCAGGGGGCTCTCTGCCCGTCCTCTCATCAGAAAAGGGGGCTTTGGAATATCGTGGAACACACTCTCAGACACCGCCTCGCAAGCATTACAGCCTTTTTATGGGTGGCAGCGCAGATCTACGTCGCCTTCGCGGCCGTGCCGGGGATGATCATCCGGCCCCTTCACGTCGCGTTCTGCCTCATCCTCGTCTTCCTGCTCCATCCGGCCATCAAGGAGAACCCCAAGCTCAGCCTCACCCTCGACCTCGCCTGTGTCCTCGTCCTCGTCCTCTTCATGGGGTACTCGCTGTACTACGGCGACCGCATCGTCACCCGCCTGCCCTTCGTGGATGAGCTCTTCACGCTGGACTACTTCTTCAACTTCATGCTCGTCCTCTTCCTCCTCGAAGGCGGCCGTCGAGTGCTCGGTTGGTCCATGACCATCATCGCCCTCATCTTCATGGCTTACAGCTTCTTCGGGGCGGACCTCCCCGGGCTGCTCGCCCACCCCGTGGTGACCATCGCGGACTTCGTCGAGAACCAGACCATGACATCCTCGGGGATCTACTCGAGCCCCGTCGCGGCGTCGGCCGACACGATCTTTTACTTCATGATCTTCGGCGCCTTCCTCGCCGCCACACCGGCCGGCACGCTCTTCGTCGCCATGGCGAAGTACGCCACCCGGAAGGCCGTGGGCGGGGCCGGAAAGGCCTCCATCATCGCCTCGGGGCTCTTCGGAATGATCAGCGGAAGCGCCGCGGCGAACGTGGCCTCCGTGGGGACCATCGTCTACCCCATGATGGAGAAGGCCGGCTACAAACCCGTCTTCAGCGCGGCCCTGCTGGCCACCGCCGGAACGGGCGGACAGCTCATCCCGCCCGTCATGGGCGCGTCGGCCTTCATCATGGCCGACATGATCGGCGTGTCCTACTTCAAGATCGTCCTCTGCGCCATCATCCCCTCCATGCTCTACGTGGGCTCCCTCTTCTGGGAGGTCCACCTGGAGTCCTACAAGCAGCAGATGACGGTCGAGGTCCTGGACAAGAACGAACTGCTCGGGACCATCAAGCGCTATCTCCACCTCATCCTCCCCATCGTCGTCCTCGTGGCGCTCATCGCGTGGGGACGCTCCCTGATGTACTCGGCCCTCATGTCCACGCTGTCCCTGATCCTTCTCTGCCAGATCCGGAAGGACACCCGGCTCTCCCTGAAGGAGATCGTCGTGATGGCCATCGACGGGGCGAAGAGCTGCGTCATCGTCACCCTGCCCTGCGCCCTGGCCGGCATCGTCATCGGCGAGGTGGTCTACACGGGCATCGGGCTGCGCTTCAGCGCCCTGATCGCATCCGTCTCGGCGGGCAACTTGCTCCTCGCCCTGCTCCTTTCGACGGTCATGATCATCATCATGGGCATGGGCATGCCCACCAGCGCGGCCTACATCATGAGCGCCGTCCTCCTGGCGCCGGCCATGCAGAACCTCGGCATCCAGCCCCTCGTGGCCCATATGTTCATCTTCTACTTCGCCAACATGTCCATGATCACGCCGCCCGTGGCCATAGCCTCCTACACGGCGGCGGGGATAGCCAAGACGGGGCTCTGGGAGACGGGCATCGAGGCCGTCCGGCTGGCCCTGGTGCTCTTCCTCATCCCCTTCGTCTTCATCTACAACCCAGGGCTGCTCGGGCTCGGGGCGGCCTACGACATCCTCCTCGTCACCTTCTTCTGCACCGTGGGCGTGCTCTCCCTCGGCATGGGGATCATCGGGCACTGGAGAGGGCATCTCTCCCCCTTGCTGCGCGGGGCCTTCATCGTCGCCGCACTGTGCATGATCGTCCCGGAGATGATCTCGAGCCTCGTCGGCATTGTCCTTTTTGTCCTGCTCCTCTTCTACGTCCAGATGCGGAGGCGGCGCCCGACGACGGCCTGATGAAGGAGACCGCCGAGTACGCGAAACGGGAGAGCCGCTGTTGGGCTCTCCCGTTCATCGTACACCGTGGCGTCCGCTCCTTCGGCCGCTTCGCCGACGGCTGCAGTCATCGTCTTATTGTGCTGAGGTCTCTCTTTCGGCACAGGGGATGCAGGTCCTCCGCCCGTCAGGGAGGGACCGGACTCTGGTCTCCATGACCCGCTCGCCGCAGAGGTCACATCGCACGGAGCTGTGAATTCTAGCCCGCTCCGGCATGAGCTCCTTCGCCTCGCCCACGGAGAAGAGGACCTCGTCGGGCTCCGAGAGAAGGCGCTGGGCGGACTCCTCCCGGGTCAGCTCGCGATCCGGAGGGATCAGCGCAAGACGGACCCCCTTGCCGTCGGACCTTCGGTACACCGTGAAGGCCTGTTTTCCCCAATCCCGAAAGTGGAGGTTCCCCTTGCCGAAGGTGCACCCCAGGATATACTGGATGGCGTCCACGCCACAGGCGTCGTTCTCCGTAACCGTCACCAGCTCCTCATCCCGGTCCCGGGAGACGCCCAGCAGCTTCATGGCGAGCTTCGCCGCCCGCCACCCGATGAGCACTCCGGGGCAGAAGTGACCGTGAAAGGCCACGACGGGGGCCAGCTCCTTTGGAATGACCGTGTCTTCCATAGAAACAACCTCCATGGCACGATTAATAAGTTACGTGTTATTATACCACGGCTCCATCGTGGGGTGCTGTACGGTCATTCCATCTCCATTGAGTCCCAGTCGGCGTACAGATTTTTTAAGCGAAAAGTCCGTTTTTCTCAGTGTGTATGTGCCGAAACTCGTTGACACAGCAGGAAATAGTGCTACCATAGGGCCAAGTTAAGTTACCAGATTGTCAGACAAGTTTGATGTACCTGTTTCGTGGTGAGTCGAGATATTTGTCTCTATGCATTCATTCCTGGCTGAAAAATACGTCGTTATCACAGATGTTCCAGGCATTCCATCTTTTTCAGATGATTCGATCCTCAAACAAGGGGGAGAGACAGATTTCCAGCAATCCACTTCTCTCTATCAAGAATATCCAGAAGGACTTTTATGGAAATAAAGTCCTTGAGGATATCAGTTTCGATCTCGATCGCGGTGAGATAGTCGGCCTCGTGGGCGAGAATGGAGCCGGCAAATCCACCCTTATGAACATCCTCTTCGGGATGCCCGTCATCCAGAAAACCGGGGGGTACAAGGGGACCGTGCAATTGAACGGCAAGGATATCTGCTTCCGGGATCCTGTCGATGCCATCGAGGCCGGTATTGGTATGGTTCATCAGGAATTCTTCCTCATCCCCAGTTTTACGGCGACGGAGAACATTCTTTTAAATCGAGAATCGACACAGTACAACTTTTTGGTGGAACTGTTCGGCGACCGTCTGCAGAAGCTGGACAGAACCGCTATGAAAGAAAGGGCCATCCGTGCCATTCAAACGCTTGGGGTGGATATACACCCCGATACGCTCGTCTCCGAGATGCCCGTGAGCTATAAACAGTTCACCGAGATCGCCCGAGAGATAGACCGGGAGCAGATGAAAGTTCTTGTTCTGGATGAACCGACGGCCGTCATGACGGAGTCGGAAGCGAGCACATTCCTCACCGCGATGAAACGCTTGGCCGCGCGAGGGATCGGACAGATATTCATCTCACACAGGCTGCATGAAATCCTGGAGGTTTGCGATAAAATCGTCGTCCTTCGAGACGGTAAAGTGATCAAGAATATCCCCGCTTCCGAGGCAACCCTTCGGAACATCGCATCCTGGATGGTCGGACGGGAAGTCGGAACGACATCTTTCAGACGTGCCAGATCCGCGGATGATCAAGATACTTCCGTCCTTCTTTCCATCGACAAGTTGAAAGTGGACATGCCCGGAGAGCGGGTGAAGAACGTCTCTCTCGAAGTCCGGGAAGGGGAGATCCTCGGCATCGGAGGGCTCGCCGGGCAGGGAAAGCTCGGTATTGCCAACGGGATCATGGGGCTCTACCCCGCCCAGGGATCGATCATCCTGAACGGGAAACCATTGCCACTGAACAACCCCCTCGAATCGTTGAAAGCCGGTGTTGCATTCATTTCGGAGGACCGCCGCGGAGTCGGACTGCTTCTCAACGAATCTCTCAAACTTAACATCGCCTTCACAGCTATGCAGGTCAAGGATCGCTTTATCAAAAGGCTGCCCGGCGGGATCAAATGGCAAGACTGGAACGAATTGGACGCCAGCGCAAAAGAGTTCATCGACCGTCTCGAGATACGGTGTACGGGGCCGGATCAGAGGGTCGTGGAGCTCTCCGGAGGCAACCAGCAAAAGGTCTGTGTCGCAAAAGTGCTTGCCATGGAACCAAAACTCCTTCTTGCCTCCGAACCTACACGCGGGATCGACATCGGGGCAAAGCAGCTCGTTCTTGAAGTTCTCAGGGAGTTCAACCAGCGGGACAGGACAACCATCGTCATGACGAGTTCGGAGCTTCAGGAGCTTCGTTCGATCTGCGACCGGATCGCCATCGTGTACGAGGGAGAGATCGTGGGGATTGTCCCTGCGGACGCCCCCATGGAAGACATCGGCCTTCTCATGCTGGGAAACAAACTCGTGGATGAACCCACCCATGCGTAACATTTTCGAGAGAGCGATCAACACTCTGGGCTGGGCGCGACTCATCATCGCCGCCTTTCTTCTCGTGCTCTTCTGCGTCGCCCCTTTCGTGGGGATACGAATCGACACCTCCCTCAGCGATATTCTCGTGCGCGTCGGGATGAACGGGATCATGGTCCTCTCCATGATCCCCATGATTCAGTCGGGATGTGGGCTCAACTTCGGGCTCCCATTGGGAGTCATCGCCGGACTTGTGGGTGCCGTCACATCCATGGAGTTCAACTGGGCGGGTTTTTTCGGCTTCTTTATGGCCATCGTATTCGCTGTTCCTCTGGCAATCATCCTCGGGTATCTGTACGCTCAGATTCTCAACAGAGCCAAGGGAGACGAGATGATGATCGCCACGTATGTAGGGTTTTCCTCCGTGGCGTTCATGTGCATGATGTGGCTTCTCCTCCCCTACAGGAACCCTCTTCTGCTCTGGGGTTTCGGCGGTACGGGCCTCCGTACTACGATCAGTCTGGAGGGGTTCTGGCTCTCCATCCTTGATAAATTCCTCTCCTTTCGCATAGGCTCACTCTTCTTTTTCCCCACGGGAACGCTGCTCCTCTTCGCTCTCGCGTGTCTCCTGATGTGGGGATTCTTCAGAACAAAGACGGGGGCTGCCATGATGGCCACCGGGAGCAATCCGCTTTTCGCGCGGGCGAACGGCGTCGACACGGATCAGATGAGAACGCTCTCCGTCATCATCTCTACCGTCATAGGGGCAATCGGAATGGTTGTGTACGAACAGAGCTTCGGATTTATCCAGCTGTATATGGGCCCCTTCTACATGGCATTTCCCGCCGTGGCGGCAGTCCTTCTCGGAGGCGCCACGATCAATAGGGCAACCATCACAAATGTCGTCATCGGAGTGATTCTTTTCCAGAGTATCCTTACGATGACGCCTTCTGTGATAAACAACGTCCTGAAGACCGACATGGCGGAGGTCATCCGCATTATCGTCTCCAACGGCATGATCCTCTACGCCCTTACCCGGAAAGAGCAGGCAAAAAAATGAGCAAAAAAAACATCTCTTTTTCCTCTCTCATCATATCGAACATAGTCCCCCTCATCTTTCTTCTCTTCTCCATCGCCGCCATACCTCTTTCGGGTCTGACGCCCACCTATCTTGTCCAGGAGATGGTGACCCGCCTTGGCCGGAATACCTTCCTCGTTCTCTCGCTTCTTGTTCCCGTCATGGCCGGCATGGGGCTCAACTTCGGCATGGTCCTCGGAGCCATGGCCGGACAGATAGGACTGATCCTGGTGGTAGACTGGGGCATCGGAGGTATCCCGGGACTGCTGATCGCAGCTCTTGTCGCTACCCCACTCTCAATTCTTCTGGGGTATTTTTGCGGCTTCATCATGAACAAGGCCAAGGGTCGGGAGATGGTTACATCCTACATCCTCGGCTTTTTCATCAATGGAGTTTATCAGTTCGTGGTGCTGTACTGCATGGGGTCCATAATACCCGTCAGCGACCCGGAACTTCTGCTATCCAGAGGATATGGCATCCGCAACACCATGGCTCTGCCGGGGCTTCGTCAGGCTCTTGACGGTCTTGTATCCGTAGAGGCTTCCGGCATCACAATTCCAGTGATCTCTCTCTTGGTCACTCTTGTCTTCTGTCTTCTGCTCACCTGGTTCAATAAAACGAAGCTCGGACAGGATATGAGAGCTGTCGGAAAAGATATGGCCGTGGCCGACGGCGCGGGGATTCCCGTCGAACGGACAAGAATCCTTGCCATCATCATCTCCACCATACTGGCCAGCTACGGACAGATCATCTTCTTGCAGAACATAGGCACTATAAACACATACAGTAGCCATGAGCAAACGGGTATCTTCGCCATCGCCGCCCTGCTCGTAGGAGGAGCGACCGTTGCGAGGGCAACGATCGGCAATGTATTTATGGGGGTCATTTTGTTTCATCTCATGTTCGTCGTCTCGCCTCTTGCAGGGAAGAATTTTATCGGGGACGCTCAGTTAGGCGAACACTTCCGAGTGTTCGTCTCGTACGGAATCATCGCCGTAACGCTTTTGCTTCATGCTTGGAAACGTCGAAGAAACCTCCTTGCGAAACAGGAAGGCAAATCGGAAGAAAACAGGGAGGATGATGTGTCGTGAGTATACAATCCAGGAGGAGACTGCTCATACGGACGAGCGTGCTCGTCCTCGTTCTCGCGGCGGCAGTCGGCCTTGCGTTCATAGGTAAGCGACACATGCTCGTCTTCGACAATCAGAAAATTACAAGGAACGAGCGCGTCATTCCCCCTCTCAAGGCTGCCCGCGTCACCATAGACGGACATGTGCTGGAAGTCGAAGAGGATGACAGAGGGGCACTGGAGGTTATAGGAATGAACCACGACCTTCTTGTCGAAGTATTTAACGAGGAGGGGCAGTTGGAGAGACAGGTTACCTTCCCTCTTCGCCTCAAACTTGAAAAGATGCTCTTTATCTCCCTTCCGATCCTTGTGGAGGGGAAAGAGTCCCCCTATTTCCAACGGTAATACTGAACATATCATTCGGGAGGTGTGGCGCTTATGAATGCCTATGACGAGATCGCTCGCGATATCGATCAGTATATCGCGGAACATCTGAAAGAAGCATGTGATTTAAGCGATTGGATATGGGCGCATCCTGAATTGGGGTTGGAAGAGCACAAGGCGTCGGAGGCGCTCAGCAACGCTCTCAGAAAGACAGGTTTTCAGGTGGAGCATCCCTATGCGGGGTATCCCACGGCGTTCAATGCGGAGTACATCAATCAGAGCGATTCGCCTACGGTGTGCTATCTCGCCCAGTACGACGCGCTGCCCGAGATCGGACACGGATGCGGGCACAACATGTGCGGGGCCATCTCCGTTCTTGCTGCGGGAGCGCTTCGATCGGTCATGGAAAAACGGCATATCAGGGGACGAGTCAGGGTCGTAGGGACTCCTGCCGAGGAAACCACCGGCGAAAAAGTTCCCATGACCGAGGCTGGGCTTTTCAACGGCTGTGATCTGGTCACCATGGCCCACGCCGAAACGGGCAAGACATTTATCGATTTCGAATCCCTTGCCGTGGACCCCTTCGATTTCACCTTCACAGGTGCGGCGGCGCACGCAGCGGCCTCTCCATGGGATGGAAGAAATGCGCTGAATGGCCTCCAGCTCTTCTTCCATGCAATTGATATGCTGCGCCAACACATCCGGCCCGAGGCCAGGATCCACGGCATCGTCACCGAAGGGGGGACCGCGCCCAATATCGTTCCGGCCAGAGCCACGGCTCGTGTACTTATCCGTGCACCGTGGCGAACACAGCTCAACAGCATCACGGAGAAAGTCCTCGACTGCGCGAGAGGAGCTGCCCTCGCGACACAGACTGAGGTCACCTGGCGGACGGCAGGCAACCAGATGGACAATCTCCTACGCAATAAAACAGCAGAATCCATGCTTCAGGAGATCATGGAGGACGAGATCGGAGAACCTACCAATAATGCCCCGGCTCTTTCCGGCTCCACCGATATGGGAGCCATTTCCTGGCGATGCCCCACGACGGAGCTTATGATCAGCATCTCCGATACTTTTATAGCGCCCCACACGGTAGAGTTCGCCGACGCAAGTCGCGGTACCAAAGCATGGATAGCACTGGAAAAAGCTGCCCGGGGAATCGCCAGGGCAGGCTTGAGGACACTTCTGGACGAAGACCTCCGGCAGAGGATGAAAGAAGACATTGTTCGAGCCAAACAAGAAGCGTTGTAGTATCGTACTGCTGCGTAGAGAGGAGGAGGAAGAGGACCGGCACCCTTAAACAGGAGACGGGAACAAAAAGGGGAACATGCGGACACTTGCGTTTCATCATGAAAAGGAGGGACGAACCATGAAAAAAAGAGTACTTGCTGGACTTGCCGTACTTATGCTCCTCATCGCGACAACAGCTTTTGCTGAAGCCCCCTTCCACATCGGAGTGGCCACTCCGACGGTTTCTCAGGCGGAGGACAACTACCGGGGCGGCGAAGCGCTCGTCAAGAAATACGGCGACGTGCGAAGCGGCGGTATGATCAACCACGTGACCCTCCCGGACAATTTCAACGCCGAGATGGAGACCACCATATCCCAGATAGTGAGTTTTGCCGACGATCCGAAGATAAAAGTCATCGTCGTCGACGAGTCTCTTCCCGGTACAACGGAGGCATTCAAGCGAGTCCGAGATAAAAGGCCAGACATCCTTCTTCTTGCCGGTGAGCCTCTCGAAGACCCCAACATGATTGCCTCTGCCGCTGACCTTTGCGTGACACACGACGACCTGTCCAGAGGGTACACGATCATTGCGGGAGCGAAGGCCATGGGCGCCGACACCTTCGTTCACATCTCCTTCCCTCGTCACCTGAGCATCGAACTTCTTTCCCGTCGTATGCACATCATGGAGGAAGTGTGCAAGGACCTCGGGATGAAATTCGCGCAGGAGACCGCGCCGGATCCCACGTCCGATGTGGGGATATCAGGAGCCCAGCAGTATGTACTCGAAAAAATGCCGACGTGGATCGAGAAATACGGGAAAAACACATGTTTCTTCACCACGAATCAGACGCACATCGAACCTATGCTCCGCCAGATGGTGAACACGGGTGGCGGCTGCTTCCTCGAGGCGGACAGCCCCTCTCCTCTCAAGGGATATCCCGGTGCATTCAAACTCGACCTTGAAAAGGAAAAAGGCGATTGGCAGGCCATTATGGCCAAGATTGAAAAGGCGGTCATCGATGCCGGCGCTGGTGGGCGGATGGGCACAT
>CALCQG010000072.1 GCA_937897575.1 uncultured Synergistales bacterium
CGGACGTCCCGAGGTTCATCGTCGACAAGGCCATAGGCCAGATCCAGCCCATCCTCGACCTCAAGCGCTCCGCCTTTCCCCTGAAGCTCCAGTCGGTGACCTACGACGACGAGAACATCTACGCGTCCAGCCGAGTCCTTCCGGAACCCTTCGAGGGCACGGCATATCACTTCTCGTGCCTGCAAGCGGAGAAGGGCAGCGAGAGACGCTGACCGGACCGGGACGCGGTCGTTCACGCCGAGACCCGGTCACTCGCCTCCTCTTCCATAGGCCCCCAGAAAACCGGAGATGCTGTTTCCGATGAACTCCCGCTCCCGCTCCTGAATGTCGGGCTCCATGGTCCTCAAGGCTCCAAGAAGGGCATCCCTCTTCATGAGCTCCTGAAAGAAGACCTCCTCGTCCGACGGAGGAACTCCCCCGTCGAGGAGCTCACAGACCACGCCTCTCCAGAGATTGAGCTGCTCCAGGGCCAGGGTGAGCATTTTCTCGGCGTCCCCGGACCATCCGAAGTGGGCGTAGCAGATGTACGTGCCCTTCAGATCGAGAAGTCGGTTGATGGAGCTGACGGTGACCTCGGGAAAAAACCGGGGCGGCGTGGCGGGCCTGAGGTACGGGGCCGGTTCTTCGCCCTCGAGGAAGACGCCCGCGGCTTCGCCGGCGAAGAGCACCCTCCCCCGGTCGGGGTCGTCGTAGGCGAAGCTTTGATGATGTGCTGCATGCCCCGGTGTGGGCACCGACGAAAACCCCTCGGGCAGACGGTCCATGGCGCGGAGAGCGTCGGCGGACACCGCCTCAGGCTTGCCGTAGAAGTGTGCCGTCTCGCCGAGGGTCTTGACGCTCCCCGCCCAGAGGGCCGACGGATCGAGCAGATGGGGCACGCCCCGTTCCGACGCGAACAGCGGCGTGCCGTACTCCCGGACCGCCAGAGCCGCAGCGCCGGCGTGGTCGATATGGACGTGGGTCAGGAACACCCCGTCCACCCTGCCGCCCCCGAACCGTTCGACGGCCTCCCGAAGAACCGGCCAGGAGACGGAGGGCCCCGTGTCCACCAGATAGGTCCTGTCCAGCCCCTCGTCGCGAAGAAGCCAGGACGAGACGAAACGGCGGAAACCTCGTCTCTCCATGCGGAGATCGATGTTGTGATACTCCATCGTGTTCCCTCCCTACTCCGAGATGACCACCTTCATGCCGACGAAGACCCGCTCCTTGAGCTGCACGAGATCCTCGTTCTTCAGACGGATGCACCCCTCCGTCGCCCTGGTCCCGATGGAGTCCGGCGCATGGGTCCCGTGAATGCCGATCCCGCTCCATCCGGGGGTCTTGAGGCGAATGAACCAGGGGCCGTAGGCCCCCCGAATCTCGCCCGCCCCGTCGCGAAAGTCGTGGGTCCAGGATGAGGCGTTCTGAACCTGCTGCACGGTGAAGCTGCCCGTGGGCGTGCGCTTGTCGCCCACACGCTGCTTCTGCCCCTCATTTGCCCCGACGGCTATGCGGAAGGTCCGTTCGAGATCCCGACCCTTGTAGAGGTACAACCGGTACGTCCCCTTGACGATGTGGAGCCAGCGTTTGTCCTCGGACACCCGCTCCGGAATGGCAGGCGGCGAGGGTTCCTCGTCCTTCGGCTTGGGGGCGGGGATCGGAGCGGGCGGCTCCTGCTCCTCCACGGGCGGAGGGGCAGGCGGCTCGGGCTTCCGGAGATATTCATACCCTTTATACAGCCCGACGGCCAACAGCACGACGGCGAGCAACGCCGCTATTTTCACGGAGCGGGACACGTTTTTTTTCTGGTAGTACATCCTCTTCCTCCCCACGAAAACTGATTTTCAGATTGTACCACGGATGGCGGAGGCTCAAGAAAGCGGCTTTTCTTTTGCAATTTTCCTCTTGCATTTCCCCTCGGGACGACGTACACTCCTTCCGTCGTACATACTCATCGCATAGGAGGTAGAGACGTGGAAAAAGAGTACCATTTCGACCTCGAGAACTACATCTCGAGGGAACGCTTCGACCGCATCAAAAAATTTGCCGGGGACAAGGAGACGCCCTTCCTCATCATCGACCTGAAGAAGGTCGAACAGAAGTACGACGAACTCCATGCGACCCTCCCCTTCGCAAAGATCTACTACGCGGTGAAGGCCAACCCGAACGAGGACGTGCTGCGCATGCTCATAGGGAAGGGCAGCTGCTTCGACATCGCCTCCCCCTACGAGCTGGATCACGTGCTCACCCTCGGCGCCGACCCGGCAAAGATCAGCTACGGCAACACCATAAAGAAAGCGAAGGACATCGCCTACGCCTACTCGAAGGGGATACGCCTCTTCTCCACGGACTCCGAGGGCGATCTGAGAAAAATCGCGGAGAATGCGCCCGGATCCCGGGTGTTCTTCCGCATCCTCACTGACGGCAGCGGCGCGGACTGGCCCCTCTCCCGAAAATTCGGCGCCCATCCGGACACGATCTTCAATCTCATCCTGCTGGCGGCCGAGCTGAAGCTCGAGCCCTTCGGCATCTCCTTCCACGTCGGATCCCAGCAGCGGGACATCGGCCAGTGGGATAACGCCATCTCCACGTGCCGCTACCTCTTCGACGCCGCCAAGGAGGAGGGGATACGCCTCAAAATGATCAACCTCGGAGGCGGCTTCCCGGCCCACTACATCTATCCGACCCAGGAGACGTCCGTGTACGGTGCGGAGATCATCCGATTCCTCACGGAGGATTTCGGAGACGATCTTCCCGAGGTCTACCTCGAGCCGGGGCGCTTCATGGCCGGTGACTCGGGCATCCTCGTGACGGAGGTCGTCCTCGTTTCGAAGAAGTCCGAGGCCAACCAGTACGCGTGGGTCTATCTCGACGTAGGAAAGTTCGGCGGCCTGATCGAGACGCTGGACGAGTCCATCAAGTACCCCATCTACTCCGAGAAGACGGGCCCCCTGCAGGAGGTCATCCTTGCGGGACCGACCTGCGACAGCATGGACATCCTGTACGAGAACGAAAAGTACGAGTTCCCGGCGTCCCTGGCCAACGGGGACCGGCTCTACATCTTCACGACGGGGGCCTACACCCAGACCTACTCCTCCGTGTTCTTCAACGGGTTCCCGCCGCTCAAGGCTTACGTGTTCAAGGAATAAGAGACGCCCAGTTCAGGTCGAGAACGGAGGGGACGAAACGACGGTCCCCTCCGTCATGAAGGGAGGTTCTTGCATGAAGCCCCGCCAGAGACGGACCAACGAGCTGTGGGTGATGGAGGAGCAGTCGCCGGACATGAGGCTGAGCCTCAGGATCTCCGACGTGCTCTTGAACGTCACAAGCCGGTACCAGGACATCCTCGTCGTCCGGACCGGTGAGTACGGCCGCATGATGCTGCTCGACGGAGCCATTCAGATAACGGAGCGGGACGAGTTCTGCTACTCGGAGATGATGGCGCACGTTGCCCTCTGCTCCCACCCCGACCCGAAGCAGATCCTCATCGTAGGCGGCGGGGACGGAGGCGTCCTCCGCGAGGTCCTCCGGCACCAAAACGTCGCGAAGGCTACGCTCATCGACATCGACGAAGAGGTCATCTCCGCCGCGAAGCGGTTCCTCCCGTCCATAAGCGCCCGGTTGGACGACCCCCGCGCCGACGTCCGGTGCGAGGACGCCATGGCGTACATCACAGAATGTCATGACCAGTTCGACGTCATCATCGTGGACAGCACCGACCCCGTGGACTTCGCCGCCGGGCTCTTCAAGGCACCCTTCTACGAGGACGTGCGCAGGGCCCTTCGTCCGAACGGCATGGTCGTCGCCCAGACGGAGTCGCCCTTCACCGATACGGACGTCATGGTCGGGGCGTACCGTGAAATGGCATCGGTCTTCCCTGTGGTCCGGCTGTACTGGGGCGTCGTCCCCACCTATCCGAGCGGAATGTGGACCTACACCATCGGGTCGAAGGACCAGGACCCCTCGCTGGCGAGGCGCCCCGCGCCCGAGGGGACACGGTACTACTCGGGCGATGTGCATAACGCCTGCTTCACCCTTCCCCCCTTCGTCACCGATCTGCTGACGCGGTGGCAGGACGCCCCGCAACCGGAAGAGGAGCGATGACCATGAGAGTTCTCACCGCACTCGGCGGCAACGCCATTTTACAGAGAGGACAGAGAGGCACCGTGGCGGAACAGCGGGAGAACGTCCAAAGAGCCGTGGACCAGCTCGTCCGGATGATCGCCGCAGGGCATCAGGTGGTCGTGACCCACGGAAACGGTCCCCAGGTGGGAGCCATCCTCATCCAGAACGAACTGGGGAGCGTCTCCGTCCCCTCCATGCCCATGGACATCTGCGACGCGGAGAGCGAGGGCTTCATCGGCTACATGCTCTGCCAGAGCTTCCAGAACACCCTGCTTGCCCGCGGCATAACGGGAAAGGACCCGGCGTGCATCCTCACGAGAGTGGAGGTTGACCCGTCGGACCCCGCCTTCGCCCACCCGACGAAGCCCGTCGGCCCCTTCTCCACCGAGGAGCGGGCGAGAGCGCGCATGGCGGAGACGAAGGAGACCTGGGTGGACGACGCCGGCAGAGGGTGGCGCCGGGTCGTGCCCTCCCCCGACCCGCAGGCCATCGTCGAGCGAGACGTGATCGTCGCGCTCATAGAGAAGGGGTTTACCGTCATCGCCTCGGGAGGCGGCGGAATCCCCGTCATCAGAAAGCCCGACGGGATGTATGAAGGGGTCGAGGCCGTCATTGACAAGGACCTTGCGGGGCATTGCCTCGCTGAGGCGGTCCATGCCGACCTCTTCATCATCCTCACGGACGTGCCGAAGGTGGCCGTACACTACAACACCCCCGATCAGAGGTGGCTCGACCGCGTCACCCTGCTGGAGATGGAGGCCTTCGAAAGAGAGGGGCACTTCAAGGCCGGCTCCATGGGGCCGAAGGTCAAAGCCGCCCTCCGGTTCGTCCGGGGCGGCGGCGAACGCGCCGTCATAGCGAGCCTGGACGAGGCCCTCGAGGCTCTGGAAGGGCGGGCGGGAACGCAGATCGTCGGAGGGTAGGGCAGACTGCAAGAAAGACTCCTCGCTCGATCCGGGCGGGGGTACTACGGAGAAACGCGGACACCGGCGCACCGTGCCGGTGTCCGCGTTTGTCGGGTGCAGGACCGCGTCACGGAACGAAGCGTTTCCGGAAGAGCGCAAGGCTCGTGCTGAAGAGGACCAGGACGAAGGCCGCGAGGGCCAGGGCATCCATCCACACGTACTCCATTCCTCCCCCCTTCAGGATGATCTGGCGGGAGAGGCGCATGTAGTACGTTATCGGAAGACACCCTCCGATGACGCGAAAGAGCGGCGGCATGGCCTCGATGGGAAAGACGAAGCCCGAGAGGAGAACGCTCGGCAGGATGACGAAGACGGACAGCTGCAGAGCCTGCATCTGATTCTGCACGAAGGTGGAGATCATGATGCCCATGGACAGGCTCGCAAGGACGAAGAGCAGCGTGAGGGCGAGAAAGAGAAGCCGACTGCCTTCGAAGGGCATCCGGAAGATGGTCGTCCCTATGACGAGCGACACGGACACCTGGATGTACCCCACAATGATGTAGGGCAGGACCTTGCTGACCAACAGCTCCCAGGAGCGCATCGGCGTCACCAGAAGCTGCTCCAGAGTCCCCTGCTCGCTCTCCCGGACGATGGCCATGGACATCATGGCCACCAGCGTAATGGTGAGCAGTATGCCCATGATGCCGGGCACCATGTACCATGAGGTGATGAAGTCCGGGTTATACCATGAGCGGACCCGAACGTCCACGGCCTGTTTGAGGACCGGCTGGCCGGCGGCGGCCATCTTTTCGATCAGGATGGTCTGGGATCTCCGCACACCAAGCATCTGGGCCGCCGCTATGGCCGACGAAGCGGACAGGTTGTCCGTGGCGTCGACAAGCACCTGAACCTGCGCCGGACGCCCTCCCCGGATGTTCCGGGCGTAGTCGGGTGGAAAGAGAATCCCCACCTTCGCTCTGCCCGACGCCACCGCGGCATTGACCTCCTCCATGCTCTCCGCCGTCAGGACGACGTCAAAGTAGTTGCTCGACGTGAACCCGCGAAGCATCTCCCGGCTCTCCTGGCTCCTGGATTGATCGAAGACGGCCGTCCGAAGATGCTTGACGTCGGTGTTGATGGCGAAACCGAAGACCACGAGCTGGATGATGGGCATGCCGATGATGATGACCAGAGTGATACGGTCACGAAGGACCTGGATGAACTCCTTGACGATAAGCGCACGCAGCCGCTCAAAACCCACCGCGTCTTTCCCCCTTCTCCCGGACCCCGACGGACCGGGACCTTCCGGGATCATCATGTCACTCGTCCTCCCCGACGCCCGAGACGATCGCAGCATTCCTGTCCGCCTGCTCTTTCACGAGAAAGACGAAGACATCCTCCATGGTGGGCGCGATCTCCGTCAACCGGGCGCCGGAAAAAATTCCCTCGTCCGAAAGGGTCACCTCCGGCGGGACGAGGACATGCAGCTTTTCTCCGAAGGGATAGGCGTCGAGAACCTGCTTCGCATTGCCTCGCAGCGCTTTCACCATTTCCATGCCCTTTCCGCCGTCAACCTCGTACAAACGACCGGGGATCGAGCTCTTCAGGTTCTCCGGCGAGTCGTCGGCGATCAGCTGGCCGAAGGAGATGAAGGCCACCTGGTCGCAGTGCTCCGCCTCGTCCATGAAATGGGTGGTCACCATGACCGTCGTTCCGTCCGCCGCGAGGTTGTAGATGATGTCCCAGAAGTGCAGCCTGGCCTTCGGGTCCACCCCGCTCGTTGGCTCATCGAGGAACAGGATTTCGGGCCTGTGGAGGATGGAACAGCCGAGGGCAAGTCGCTGCCGCAGTCCGCCGGACAGCTCACCGGCGAGCTCCCTTCGCCTGTCCTGCAGGCCGGCAAGCTCAAGCATCTCCTGGATCCGCGCCTTCCGATCCCTCCCCCGGATTTCGTACAGTCCGGCGTACAGATTGAGATTTTCGACGACGGAGAGGGTTTGATACAGGCTGAACTTCTGGGACATGTACCCGATTCTGCGCTTCAGCTTTTGCCCGTCCTGGGGCAGGCGCATCCCAAGCACGAGGCCTTCTCCGGACGTGGGTGCCAGCAGGCCGCAGAGCATCCGGATCGTGGTGGATTTTCCCGACCCGTTCGGCCCCAGGAAGCCGTAGACCGACCCCTGTTCAATCTGCAATGTGACGTCATTCACGGCCGTGAAGTCCCCGAATTTTTTCGTCAGCGCCCGTGTTTCGACGGCAAAGGCGGTCATACCCGCTCCCCCGTCGCGCTCAGAAAGACAAAGAGGTCTTCGAGGGTCGGTGGAATTTCCTTCACGGGGAGTTCTCCGTATCCCCTTGCTGAAAATTCGCGCTCCAGAGCCGTCCCGGCAAACCGGACATCGTCGACGACGAGGTGGTACTGCGCGCCAA
This sequence comes from uncultured Synergistales bacterium, assembly GCA_937897575.1. Classification (GTDB taxonomy): domain Bacteria; phylum Synergistota; class Synergistia; order Synergistales; family Aminobacteriaceae; genus CALCQG01. The sequence continues at coordinate 7,440 of CALCQG010000072.1, forward strand.
ACAGGTTCGCGTCGACGACCCCGGGAAGAGTCGAAAGCCACTCCTTCGCCCGCCGGTCCCGGAGGCCGACCTGAAGCACCCGATGAGGGTAGCGGCTCAGCAGTTCATGGGATGTTCCCAGGTCCAGCACCTTGCCTCTGCTGATGAACAGCTTCCTCGTGCAGAGTTCCGCCTCGTCCATATAGGGGGTGGAGACGACAATGGTCATGCCGCTCTTGTTCAGGTCGTAGAGCATGGACCAGAACTCCCTGCGGGCAACAGGGTCCACGCCCGTCGTCGGCTCGTCGAGGAAGAGGATTGTAGGGGTGTGCAGCAGTCCGATGGCCAGGGCGAGTTTCTGCTTCATGCCACCTGAAAGGTTGCCGGCAAGACGGTCGCGAAAGGGCCACAGCCCCGTCCGCCGGAGCGCCGACTCGCCTGCTCTTCGAACCTCCTTCTTCGACGCGCCGTACAGCGCCCCGAAGAGCGAGATGTTCTCCATCACGGTCATGGCCGTGTAAAGGCTGAATATCTGCGAGACGTACCCCGCATGCACCCTCGCCCTCCGCCTGTCCTCGCTGCCCAGCAGCAGACAGGTCCCCTCGTCGGGATCGACGATGCCCATGGCCATCCGGATGAGCGTCGTCTTCCCGGCCCCGTCAGGGCCGATGAAACCGAATATCTCGCCGGCCTCCACGCTCACTTCGACCTTCGACAGGGCGACACGCCCTTCGAATTGTTTCGAAACGCCCCGATAGGTCAGCGCGGCCATGGGATCACCCTCTCCGCTACGGGGAGAACACACCGTTGCAACGACATCCTGCCCGTCAGAACGTCACGTCCGCCGGCATACCGGGCTTCATTATCCTCTCGGGGTTGTCCAGGCTGACTTTGACCCGGAAGACCATGTTGGCCCTCTGGTCGGGAGTCAAGGAGAGCCTCGGGTTGTACTCGGCCTCCTGGCTGATCTTCGTGACGACCGCCGGGAACGTCCTGTCCGGGTAGGAATCCACCTGAACGGACGCCTCTCCGCCGAGGCGGATCAGCCCAAGCTGCGTGGACGGGATGTAGACGTTCACCCAGCACCGTTCCATGACCCCGAGCGTCGCCAAGGACGCACCGGACGCCACCACGTCCCCCTCCTCATAGTTCTTCGTCAGGACGACCCCGTCGACGGGCGCATAGATCTTTTTGTAGCCAACGAGGATCGTCGCCTTCTCCACCGCCGCCTCGGCCTGCCTGGTCCGCTCCCGGGCAGCCTCGATGTCCTCCGCACGGTTGCCGGTCGTCAGGAGATCCAACTCGTCCTGCGCCATCTGAACGGACTTCCGGCTCGTCTCCATTTGCTCTCTGTAGAGCTCGGCCTCTCTCTGTGCGACAGCGCCCCGATCGGCAAGGTTCTTGAAGCGTTCATAGTCCCTCCGCGCCTGCTCGGACTGAAGCCTCTTGAGCTCCAGCTGCGCCGTCGCGGCATCGATCTGCTCCGAACGGGCTCCCCTTTCCAGGACGGCAAGATTCTGGCGGGCGGCGCCCAACGCGGCCTCCGCCATCTCCAGATCTTTGTCGACGCCGTCGAGGGACAACCTGGCGAGGAGGTCTCCCTTATGAACGGGACGCCCCTCCTGCACGTCGAGAGAGAGAATACGCCCCCCGACCTGAGGCGCAAGCTGAACTTGCGTCACCTCGATTGTCCCGGAGGCGCGGATCCGATCGTCTCTCGTTTTTTTCTCATCCAGCCAATACCACACCCCGACACCGGCAAAGAGAACGACCAGGGCCAAGGCAAGCAGCTTTTTCATGTCTTCATCTCCTTGATACGAAAGGGGCGTTCGCCCGGTGCCGATATTATACTCCCCTTTGCCGTCGAGGGCTGAATGGAAGGCCTGGATGCAAGAGCGGGTACCCTAAAGACGGGTGCCCGCTTCGTCGGCCGACGTGGGATCGCTTTTTATTGCCCGGCGGGCTGAGGGGCGCCGCCCGCGAACCGGGTGATAATCTCCCGCATCTCGTCGCCCGTGAGGGTCTCCTTCTCCATGAGGGTCCTCGCCAGCTCGTCCAGAAGGGCCCGGTTTTCCTCCAGTATGGACATGGCATGACTCTGGGCGCTCTTCACCCGGTCGCGGATCTCGCTGTCGATGCAGGCCACCGTCTCGGTGCTGAGGTCGGTCCGGTTCCCGCCGTTCACCGTCTGGAGATATACGGACCGATCGCCGGCGTAGCGTACGGGCCCGAGTTTCTCCGACATTCCGAACTCCGTGACCATGCGTCTCGCAAGGTCAGTCGCCCGTTCGAGGTCGTTGGAGGCACCGGTGGTGGCCTCGTTGAAGACCAGCAACTCCGCGGCCCGCCCCCCCAGCATGACCGCCATCCTGGCCCGCAGCTCGCGCTCGCCGATGAGAAACTGGTCCTCCTCGGGCATCTGCATGGTGTAGCCGAGGGCTCCCTTGGCCGTGGGGATGATGCTGATCTTGTGCACGGGATCCGCCCCGGGGACGAAGTGCGCCGTCAGGGCGTGCCCCACCTCATGGTAGGCCACTTTTTCGCGGACGTCCTTTTTGAGCGGGGTCTTCCGCTGCAGTCCCGCAACGACCCGTTCGATGGCCAGGTCGAAGTCCTGCATGTCCACCGTGTCGGAATTTCTCCGCACGGCGAGCAGGGAGGCCTCGTTGGCGATGTTGGCGAGGTCGGCCCCGGAGAAGCCCGGCGTCACCTTGGCGATGCGGTCGAGCTGGACCGAAGGGCCCAGGGGCATGGACTTCGTATGGATCTTCAGTATCTCCATGCGGCCCTCCTCCGTGGGGAGGTTCACCTGGATCTGCCGGTCGAACCGCCCCGGGCGCACCAGGGCGGGGTCGAGGATCTCAGGCCGGTTCGTCGCCCCCATGATGATCACGCCGCTGTTCGACTCGAAGCCGTCCATCTCGGCGAGAAGCTGATTCAGGGTGTTCTCCCGTTCGCTGTTCGAGAAGGCGCCCACGGTGGACCGGGCCTGACCGATGGCGTCGATCTCGTCGATGAAGATGATGCAGGGCGCCTTTTTCTTCGCCTGCTCGAAGAGGTCGCGGACGCGCGATGCCCCGACGCCGACGAACATCTCGACGAAGCTCGAACCCGTCAGGTAGAAGAAGGGCACGCCCGCCTCGCCCGCTGTCGCCTTGGCAAGCAGCGTCTTGCCGGTCCCCGGGGGCCCGACGAGCAGAACGCCCTTCGGAAGCTTCGCCCCGAGCCTGTCGAACCGCTTCGGCTCCTTCAGGTACTCGATGATCTCCCGCAGTTCGACCTCCGCCTCGCCGACGCCTCCGACCTCGTCGAAGGTGATCTTCGTCATCTCGCCCGAGATCTCCTGCGCCTTGCTCTTTCCGATGGACATGACGTTGCCGCCCATCCGGCGCGTCATGAAGTACCAGATGACGAGCAGGGGCAGGAAGCTGAAGACCCAGCCCATGAGCGTGCCCACGGCCCCCCTGGTCTCGTCCAGCCCGGAGAAGGCCACGCCGGCCCTCGTCAGGCGGTCCACAAGGTCCCGGTCCTCGACGCGCACCACGTTGCGGACCCCTCCCGCGCTGCTCTTGTCCTTCAGCGTGAAGACGAAGCGATCCGTCCCGATCTGCACGCTTTCGACCTGCCCCTTCTCCAGCTCCTGAAGGAACGTGCTGTAGGGGACCTCCGTCTCGCGGATCACGAAGGGCTGGAGGAACAGCGAGTTGAAGAGCCATACCGCCACCAGCGCGAAGATGAAATAGGCAGTGGAGAAATTTCGTTGTTTCCGGTCCAAAACCGTCACCTCACCTCTGACGCTGTCGAAGACAGCGCAATATGCGGCCATTATAGCACCCGGTCATTGGCCTTACCGTCCGGAACACGGCGCGTACGGGCGGCATCCGTGGGCCTTTCCCG
>CALCQG010000073.1 GCA_937897575.1 uncultured Synergistales bacterium
TTATGACGCCAACAGTAAAAACAGCACTGCTTATTGCCTTAATAGGTATTGTGGCCCCGGTCTTGAGAGTCCGGGCCGTCACCCGTATGGTCCCGTCCTCCCGTGCGAGTTGGACCGTCTGAGCCTCGTCCGCCCGTGCTCCGGTGTATCGGAGCAGGAGGATAATGTCCCTGTCCCGGGGGGAGAGGCGGTCGAGGAGGCGGTCCAGGGTGGCCGGGTTCTGACGGGCGCGTCGGGCCTTCGTTACCTCCGAGACGACGCGGGACGGGGCGACCTTCATGGTCTCGCACAGCTCGCCGTATGGAGGCAGGGACTGAATCAGCCTCACGGTCGCGAGCGCCTCCCGCTTCCCGGCAGCGTCCCCGCGGCTGCGGCAGTCCTCATATTCCTTCATCATGGAGCGAAGAACGGCGCTCCGCAGACGTTTGTACGAAGAGCGAGAGCTCACTCGGGCCGTGTTCGCAAGGTACGCCGCGACGTCCAAGAAATTCTTCTTGCCTAGAGCCGCAAGCTCCGAAGCGACTTGCCGGCAAGCCCTCTTGTAATCGTCCAGGGACCGGGCCGAGAGTTGGTCTTCCGGTTTAACCTTCTGTGGGGTAAAGGGCGACAGGGAGCGGTCATTCGGGACATGGAACAGATAGACGGCACGGTACACGGCGTCACGAACGGAGTCAGGTACGGCGATGGTGATGTCTCCATCGGCCTTCATCGTCTCTACCAGCCGCAGCCCCATCTCTCTGGAGGCGAGCTTCTCAGGGGAGAGAGGCGGAGTGGAAGGCGGCCGACCGGGACAGGGACTCCGCCTCGGCCCCCCTGCAAGAGCACTCTTCCGGGGTTCTTCTTGCCGCAGCCCCGAGGATTGGGGCCCGCACCTTTGCGGGGCAGCCCCCAAGAGACCGCCCTTCTCAGGCCGCGTTTCCGGGCCCCTTTGCTCCACACCCCGTTCCTGTGCGGACCCCTGGGTTTGCTCTCTCCTCGCAGCCTTCAGACGTTCTTCGGCGTAGACCTCCAGTTCCAGAGCGATGTACGACGGATGGTTTTCTCTGCGCTTCTCCCACCACTCGGGCTTCATCTCCGCCACGAGGGAGAGGGCCTTCTCCGTCTGCGCCCGGCTCACGCCGCTTCCGCCGCCCTCAAGGACAGCGGTCACCTCGCTCTTAATCTCGGCGAGGGTGAGCTGGTGGGACGGTGGCGGAGTATCTCTCCGCTCCGGTTCGTCCAACGCCACTTCAGGGGCAATGCTCAGCACGTCCATTGCAGACCACCTCCTGTATTTCCTGGAGGATATCTGCGGGACAGATTCCGGGACCAGAAACAGGGGAGCTGCCCCCCGAAAGCGCCGTCCCCCCCTGTCCCATAGGGGGGACGCCCTGCCGCTCTGCGGCAGGGAAGGCAGAGTCAAGAGCGGGTTAGTGGGATAGGGTTTCGCTGTCGCTCACCCTCTCCCCCTAACCCTTCAGGACCCAGGACAAGAACCACCACCGCCCCCGAGTCCACCCCCGAGGCTACACCTCCCACCGGCCTGCATTTGTCTTACCCCTCAGCGCCAGATACCCTTCAGGCAGTTGTCCGGGACTTGCCCGCCTGAGGGGGTCCGTCCACCCCTTTTCCTCTTTTTTCTCCGTGGGGTGTGCGGCGTTAGCCGTGGGGAAAAGTGCATCTGCCGATATGGAGAACCGGGGGGGGCGGGTAGCGCACAACAGACCAAGGGGATGAGTGGAATGAAAGACTTTTCAGAGACGTCCAAGTACGAACAACAGGTTTGGGACCGGCTGCACAGCGTCCTTGCGGCTCCTCTCTATCGCGTGACGGTTATAGGAGAGAGCTCGACGCGCGCCTGATTTTGGGAATTTTTTTGATTTGCTTATCGGCGGAAAACTCCTCGACTCCGATGAACACGAACGGTACATGGACACAACAACACGACTCGTCGATAGGACGACGAGTCTGACGAATCCACGAGTCGATTCCTTAAAAACGCGGCGCCGACGGGTGGCGTACGAGAAAAGGCTGTCTCCGGTCCACCGCGCGTTTCCGAATCAGGAGTCCACGAGTCGACTCGTTGTGCCCTCGATGGCGTAACGGACCGTCGCACTCCTGCCCGGAGAATCTCTTCTCATCCCAGTTTCCAATAGACCACCACGAATCGACGGGTCGCGTTCTACCCGAAGACCAGCTCCATGTCCTCCCTAATGGTCCTCTCGACACCCATGACCGTCGCTATGCGGAGCAGCTCATCTTCGTCCCGCCCTTCGTACCGCGGGTATTCGACGGCGAGCCGGACGTAGAACTCCCGGTCCACGCCCCGGCGGTCGGCTACGAGGTCGCAGAGTATCCGCTCATAGGAGTGGACTCGCACTAGGTTGCCGAACGCAGTGGGGGCGGTGCGGATTCCAAGGTCCCAGATTTCGTCGCGGACGTACCGGACCCTCACGTTTTCGGGCTTCTCCCTGAACTTGTAGCTCGCCGGGACTGCCACGTCGAGGACCGTCGGCACCCTGTCCGCGGCGTCCAAGAGGAACGCCGCGGTGTCGCGGGAGAACACGGTCCGGGCGTAGCGGCGCTGGAAGAGCCAAAACTCGTCGTAGTCCCCGCCGGGGGCGCGGTACACACCCCGGGCTATCCGCTTCAGCGCCCCGCCGACGACAAGCCTGCCCAGATACACCGTCGGGACCCCGTTCTCGCGGCACCAGGCGTTGGTTATGATGCCGTCCGCCGCGGCGAGATGTTCTTCGATGCGCTTCCTGTACTCTTTGCTCCCCGTGCGCTCCGCCATGTTGCCCCTCGTCGTTGCGTTGTTTTAGTACGGTCATAGTACTATCTCAACAGGATAGAGGCAACACCAGGCGAACACAAAAGGGACGCCACCGGGGGCGTTATCAGGCGTCCTCGGGCGCTTCAGGCAACGGCGAAACACCGAAAGTCCCCGGCGCCGTTGGCCTCCCACCCGGAACCAGAAGCTTCCACAGCATTCCCCGTCAACGTATCCAGGAGTTCCGCCGCCGCGGCGCTTTCGGCCGGACATATCCCTGCGGCGTCCCGGCGGCTTTGAAAAACATCTGGTTCCCGGCCTGCACCTTCATTGCCTCGCTCAGCAAGGCTGTCCGGGCGGTCGTCGGAGGTGAAGGAGCAACCGAACCACAGAGTCCAGGCACCAGCATCCAACAATGCGTGGATGCGCGACTACCCTCTGAAAAGAATGAGCACTGAGTAAGAATGAACGCAAATATGAACGCAAATTTTTGCGGTTGTTTTACCGTTCATTTTCGTCTACAATACGCAGGAAAGGAGGGGCGAAAATGAGAGAAACGAAGACGCTGGAACTAAAAGTCACCATCACGAATACTTTCCTGAAGACAGTAAGCGCCTATGCGAACTACGGCGCCGGAAGGATTCTGTTCGGAGTGGACGACGATGGCGCCACCATCGGCATCGACAATCCGACAGAGAAGCTCCTCGACATTGAAAACAGGATAAATGACAGCATCGACCCCTGTCCGGACTATTCGCTTCATGTCAATCCCAAAACGGGTGTCATCACACTGAAGGTTCTCGAGGGATTGCATAAGCCCTATCTGTATAGGTCGAAGGCCTACAGAAGAAGCGACTCCGCCACTGTCGAAGTGGATAGGGTGGAGTTGACCCGGTTGATTTTGGAGGGGCAGAACAGGTCTTTTGAAGATACGAAAGCCTCGCGGCAGGACCTGCGATTCACAATACTGGAAAAGAAGCTTCAGGAGACAATCGGGATTCAGGAGATTAGTCAGGATGTCCTGAAAACCTTGGACCTTTACGGAGCTGAGGGTTATACATCCGCAGGGGAGTTGCTTGCGGATGAAAACTCCTTTGAGGGAGTTGATATCGTACGCTTTGGGGACACCATAAATCTTTTACTTGATAGAGGAGTATTTGAGGGCGTTTCTCTCTTGGAGCAGTATGACAGAGCTCTGTCCATGTATCGCAAGTACTATCAATATGAGGAGATAGACGGTGCCTTGAGAACATTGATAGCGACGGTTCCGGAAGAGGCGTTCCGAGAGGGGGTCGCGAACGCCCTTGTCCACAGGACGTGGGACACGAAAGGCCACATCCGTATCTCCATGTACCCGGACAGGATAGAAATAGCGTCACCGGGAGGATTGCCCAGAGGTGTTTCCGAAAAGGAATATCTGGCAGGGCAGCTATCCATGCTTCGCAATCCAATCATTGGGAATGTCTTTTTCCGGCTGAAAATCATTGAGCGATTTGGGACCGGTATCCGGCGAATCAATGACGCCTATCGCGAGAGTGATACCAAACCGAAATTCACGGTGTTCGAGAACTCCATTCTCGTTACCTTGCCGACTATCAGCAGCTACACTTCGCTGAAGAAGGATGAACGAGTGGTCTACCAGGCCGTTCAGGGGAAAGAGCTGTCCAGTTCGGAAATCGCCAGAATCACCGGGTTTAGCAAGACGAAGGTTGTCAGCGTACTCAAGAGATTGACGGAGTCGGGGTACGTGAAGGTCCTTGGAACGGGCCGCGGGACGAAATATTCAACGTGATTCGTCTGTGCGGGAGTGTTGTGGGGAATCGTTCGCGTCGGACAAGCCCCCACAGACAAGTTTTTTTTAAAAAGAGTACGCAGTCTATCATATAACAGCGACAACGCGCATAAACTAAATATCCTTTTATAGATAGGTACCGTGTAGGCCAGTCTCGAACCAGACATCCCAAGAATCGCAATGGAAGCCAGCCTGCGGCCCTTGACCGCAGTCTGGCTTCCATGACGGAGAGAGGCGAGGTGCGAGCCCTCATGCGCTTTCTCTCAAACCGATTGTACGTAAGATACTACGCCGTTTGAAGCATGCGGTGTTGCCTACCCGCTTGCCGTCGTATCTCACGGTGATACACCTCATCGGCCTTCCTGCTCGCTGCAACGATGTCGCGAAGCGTCAAGTGGACATAGTTCATGGTGGTCTGCACGTTTTTATGCCCCGCTATTCTGGCTACAATTGCGGTGCTCGTATTCGTTTGAATCAACCTGGTTATTTTTTCGTGCCGCAAGAGATAGATGGACCAAGTGGGAGAGATTTTTCCGACCACATCAGGGTCCTTCCGCAGGAGTCTCTTGATTACGTTGTTCTGGAGATTATCCCGTTGCTGACGCGCCCCGTCCTCCAATGGGAACAGTGGCACTTCAGAGTTTTTTCCAGAAAACATCGTGTCAAGACATTGTAAGTACGATATAAGCTCCTTGTACTCTCGGCTTTTCGGAGAGGGGAGGACTATGTACCTGTCGTCCTCCTTCATTTTGGACTGGCCCGCTAAAAGCGGGAAAGCTCCTGACCTAAGGGATTCCTCCGTTATGTTCGTCCGGTTCAAAGACACGATTTCGCAAGGCCGGATTGCCGAATGATACATCAATCCCACCATGACAAGGTCCCGCAAAGATGTAAAGGATTTGATGCGGGCATTTCGTTCCCGGAACCATTTCAGAACAGCGCGACTCTCCTCTTGACTACAGGCGGATATCCTGCTGTCCTCTTTCCGAACTTTATAGTGCTTATTCTTCTTTTTCCTGGCCGGGTTTTCCTTGAATTCGGGCATATCGAGGCCATCAGGAATATCTTCCCCATGTTCATCCACATAGAAGTCCTCCTGCTCGTTGCCGCAGTAGTCCCAGAAGTCACGAAGATACCGGAGCAGTTTGTTTCTGTCACTCACATTTTTATCAAGCATGGCAAGAGCTTTTCGAAGGCGTTCTTTTTCATCGACACACCATTCAGCCGAAAAAAAGGATTTCGGATGTTGCTCGCATCCATTGGAATAGAAGCGAGTAATCTGGTACCGAAGCTGCTTTTCGTAGCTCTCGGAGATAGGCCGTCCTGAACGGGACGCCCCGTTCTTCTTGGCCGCGATAAAAAGTTCCAGAGCCTCTGGTAATGTGTACTTGGGCATGGTGCCACCACCTTTCACAAACACCATACCTGAGTGACCGGGTGCTAAACAATAGGGGACATCGTAGACGGAAACAAATTTGAACTGGACCATTGCCAAACACTCTCCTTTGTGTTAGAGTTTCGGCATGTCCGGCGAGGGGAGTTGGAGACTCGTTGACAGAATAGCTGCGGGCCTGTAGCTCAGAGGATAGAGCGACAGCCTCCTAAGCTGTAGGTCGGCCGTTCGAATCGGCCCAGGCTCGCCATGTACAAAAAGATCCGAGGGCAGATGCTCAAGAAGAACATGCATGTCCGAAGGGATGTGTGTGTTCTTTTTTTGTCGCCGCGCTCGTGCGAAGAGGGCGGAATTCTTGAGCGTCCGCCACGGACTGTGCTACAATGTACAGGATTTTCCCGTCCGAAAGAGGCACGGGACAGTTTTTTCGACGACACAAGGGGGCTATGGGTATGGACAGGGATTATAAAAACACATTGAACCTTCCCGAGACGGATTTCCCCATGAGGGCGAACCTCACCAAGAGAGAACCGGGCTTTCTCGCCTTCTGGGAAGAACGGGAGATCCAGAAAAAAATGCTGAAGCAGCGGGAAGGCAACCCTTCGTTCGTGCTCCATGACGGCCCCCCCTACGCCAACGGACACATTCACATCGGGACGGCGTTCAACAAGATCCTGAAGGACTTTATCCCCAAGTACAAGGCCATGAAGGGCTTTTACGCCCCCTACGTCCCCGGATGGGACACCCACGGGCTCCCCATAGAGCTGCAGGTCATCAAAGGGCTCGGCGTCTCGAAGGACTCTGTGGACCCCGTCCTGCTGAGAGAGAAGTGCACGGAGCACGCCCTGAAGTTCAGGGATATCCAGCGCGAGGAGTTCATCCGGCTCGGAGTCCTCGGCGACTGGGAGAACCCCTATATGACCCTGGCACCGGAGTACGAAGCGGCTGAGCTCGGCGCTCTCGCCACCTTCGTGTCGAAGGGGCTTGTCTATAAGGGACAGAAGCCTGTGTTCTGGTGCATCGACTGCCAGACGGCTCTCGCCGCCGCCGAGATCGAGTACTGGGATGCCGATTCGCCCTCTATCTTCGTCGCGTACTCAATCCCCGATGCGGAGCGCATCCACCCCTCTCTCGGCGGGAAGGACGTCAACATCATCGTGTGGACGACCACGCCCTGGACTCTGCCCGCCAGCTTGGCCGTCGCCGTCGGCCCCGATCACGACTACACGTTCTATCGATCGGGAGACAGGGTATACCTCTTCGCGAAGGACCTTAAAGAGAGCGTCTCTCACGAGACTGGGCTCTCCTTCGAGGAGGAGCTGCTCACCCTCAAGGGGCAGGACCTTGAAGGCGTGAAGGCCCGGCACCCCTTCTACCCGGAACGGGAGATTCTGATTCTTCTGGCGGACTACGTCCTGCTCGATACCGGCACGGGGTGCGTGCATACCGCGCCGGGACACGGCGTCGAGGACTACGAGTCCGGCGTCAAGTACGGCCTTGAGATCTACAACCCCGTGGACGACAAGGGGCACTTCAAGCAGGGGACGGGGCTCGTCGACGGATTGCCGCTCAAGGACGCTGAGAAAAAGATACTTCAGACGCTCACGGAGAACGGCCGGCTCCTCGGCCAGGGGACGATCTCCCACTCCTATCCCCACTGCTGGCGGTGCAAGAAGCCGGTGATCTTCCGATCCACGGACCAGTGGTTCATCGCCGTCTCGGCCTTCAAGGACGCGACGCTCGCGGCCATAGAAAAGGATGTGCGCTGGATCCCGGAATGGGGCATGGAGAGAATCTACAACATGGTCCGGGACCGTTCCGACTGGTGCATCAGCCGCCAGCGGGTCTGGGGCGTTCCCATCCCGGCGTTCTACTGCAACGACTGCGGCGAGGTCATCCTCACCGAGGAGAACATCCGGGCCGTGCAGGCCGTCGTGAAGGAGGAGGGGAGCTCCGCATGGTGGAGCAAATCCCCGGCCGAGCTCCTTGGAGATCTATGCCGGTGTCCCCACTGTGGAGGAGAGGATCTCGAGAAGGAGACGGACATCCTGGACGTCTGGTTCGACTCCGGCTCGAGCCACGAGGCGGTCCTTCGTCTCCGTCCCGATCTGAAGTGGCCGGCCGACATGTACCTCGAGGGCAGCGACCAGCACCGCGGCTGGTTTCAGACATCTCTTCTGAACTCCGTTGGGGTCAACGGCAGACCGCCCTACGAACAGGTCCTGACCCATGGCTTCATCGTCGACGGAGAGGGCAGGAAGATGTCCAAGTCCGTTGGAAACGTGGTGAGCTCCCAGGAGATCATCGACAAGTACGGCGCCGACATCCTTCGCCTCTGGGTCGCGTCCACGGACTATCAGAACGACGTTCGGATCTCCGACGGCATCATCAAGAACCTCGGGGAGTCCTACCGAAGGATCCGGAACACGGCCCGATACCTCCTGTCCAACCTGAAGGGCTTCGATCCGAACACCCACTCGGTCTCCTATGACGCCATGGAGGACATGGACCGGTGGGCGCTGCGGCAGCTGAACGACCTGATCGGGAAGACGAACGAGGCCTATGAGGACTATCAGTTCCACATCCCCACGTTCGCCATCCATCAGTTCTGCGTGAACGAGCTGAGCGCCTTCTACCTCGACTCGAGCAAGGACAGAATGTACGCGGACGGGGCCGACTCCGTGACGCGCCGAAGCGGGCAAACGGCCATGTGGGCGATTCTTTCGACGCTCACGAGGATGCTCGCGCCGATCCTGAGCTTCACCGCCGAGGAGATCTGGCAGGAGATGCGGCACATCGACCCGTCCCTTCAGGAGAGCGTATTCCTCTCCGACTGGCCGGAGCCGGTCGCCCTGCTCGACAAACGGGATCGCGACGACAAATGGGAGGGCGCCCACGCAGTCCGCTCGGCCGTCAGCCGGGCCCTCGAGGTGGCGCGAACGGCCGGGATCATAGGGCACTCCCTCGACGCACGGGTGGAGGTGGAGCGCACGGGAGTGGAGGATACGGCCCGGCTCTTCTCCGACGAGGACATGAAGACCTTCGCCATTGTCTCGTCCTTCGCCTGGGTGGATGCCCTCGGCGACACAAAGATCCGGCAGACGGACGAAGAGCTGGGCATCCGCGTGGGCGTCGACCACGCCAGAGGAGAGAAGTGCCCCCGATGCTGGCAGTACACCGAGGCGCCCGACGAGCGGGGTCTGTGCCCCCGATGCTCGGCCGTGCTTCGGGATCGGGAGGAGCGATAGAGGTCCATGACGGAACGGAACACCCCCGAGGAGGATGTGTCCTTCGGGGGTGAGGAGGAGCAAGGCGGCGCATCCACTGATGTCCTGACGGTGACGGACAGAGATCAGGGGGTGCGCCTTGATGTTTTTGTGGCCACCAGTCTCGGCATCACCCGATCCTACGCCCGGAAGCTTATCGATGGCGGCCAAGTACGCCTTGAATCGGGCGCGCCCGCAAGGGCCGGGCGCCCTGTTCCATGCGGGACGGTCGTCACGGTCCACCTTCCCCCTCCCGAAGCCCTCGACCTGGAACCCGAGGACGTCCCCTTCACCGTGCTGTACGAAGACCCCTGGGTCATCGTCGTGGACAAACCCGCAGGCGTGGTGGTCCACCCGGCCCCCGGCAACTGGCACGGGACGCTCGTCCACGGCCTTTTATACCGCTTCAGGGAGTTCAGCGCCTTCAACGGAACGACCCGTCCCGGGATCGTACACCGGCTGGACGGGCCGACATCGGGGCTCCTCGTCGTCGCCCGGACACCGGAGGCTCTGCAGAATCTGCAGGACCAGTTCCGCCGTCGGGAGGTGGAGAAGCGATACCTCGCCCTTGTCCAGGGCAGACCGTCGCCCGCCGTGGGCGTCGTCGACCTCCCTATCGGCAGAAGTCCGACGAACAGGGTCCGCATGGCCGTCTCGGCTCATGGGCGGGACGCGTGGACCGAATACCGCACCCTGTGGGCTCTGCCAAAGTTCTCCTTCCTGGAGTGCCGCATCGCCACGGGGAGGACCCATCAGATCCGGGTGCACCTCGCCCACCTGGGGCACCCCATCGTGGGGGACGCCCTCTACGGCGCGGACAAGCGTCAGGCTGCTGAGCTCGGCAGACTCTTCCTCCACTCATGGAGGCTTTCCTTCGCTCACCCCGAGACCGACAAACCTATGAGCTTCACGTCCGCCCTTCCAGGACCTTTGATCGAGCTACTTCGGGATATTCTCTCCAGAGCCCGGGCGGGACGATGACCGTTCGGGGATTCCTGTAGGTGACGTGGGCTATGGCGCTCCCCGGGATCGACCGGACGTTCTTCCGCTCCGTGTAGTCCACCTGGACCTTCGACGCCTCTCTCGCCCTGCTGAACCAGGCGGCCAGCGAAGCAGCCACGTGAATCGTCTCCTCGTCCGCCGCTCCGTCGATCTCCTTCACCACGACGTGGGCCCCCGGCATATCGTGCACATGGAACCAGAGGTCGCCCTGGGACGCTATGCGGAAGGTGACGTGCCGATTGCCCCTGGCGTTCACCCCGACGTAGATGGCGCACCCACCATGGTGGAGGAGAAGATAGGGCGGTACATCCTCCCTCTTCTTTTTCCCCCCCGATCCCTTCTCCTTTTTCTTCGGAGACACCCACTCCATGAGGTCCTGAGCCGAGGCCGCCAGGACCTCCGGATCGTCCGCCATCCGGTCCAGGTCCTCCAGCTGCTCCCGCAGCTCGGCAATGCCCTCTTCCACGGAACGGATTCTGCTCTCGACCGCTTCAACGTCCACCTTGCCCTTCCTGTACTTTTTGAAGTACCGGTCGGCATTTTGCTGGGGCGTTCTCCGATCGTCCAGAGGGATGACGATCTTCTCTCCAGTCCCCCAATCGGTGAGGGTCACCTCCCTGCTCCGTTGCGGTACGGCGTGCAGAGAGGCGAGGAGCAGATTCCCCATCTTCAGGTACTGTCCGCCCATCTCGGCGAGTTGAATCTGATTTCGAAGGCCCTCCAACAACCGCTCCCGGCCGGCGATCTCCTTGCCGATGGCCTTCTTCGCACCGGCAAGAACCTTTCCCGACTGCGCCGTCGCCATATCGGCCATCAGAGCCCTGCCGCAGGCTCTCCCCACGTCTCCGTCCAGAGGGACGGCTCCCGGGAGCAGGTCGGGGAAGACGGTGAGATAGGCACCGGCCCGTTGGAGCCGAAGTTCCTCCAGCGCCCCACCGCCGAGCACTGTCCTGATGGCCGTCTCCCAGGATGACGGAGATCGGGATGCCCACTCTTTCTCCACCAGGCTGGCAAGCCCCCGGCCTATTCCGATGAGACCTCTGAGGTCCGCGGCAGTCCGATGCCGTCGTCCCGGATAGACAGATGGAACCCGTCTTCCCCCC
>CALCQG010000074.1 GCA_937897575.1 uncultured Synergistales bacterium
CTACACTCTTTCCCTACACGACGCTCTTCCGATCTGGTGTAGTTTTTTTTCGCGGCCTTTCCGGCCAAGGCCATGCCGAGAGCGCTGGCGAAACCGTTTCCAAGGGATCCGGTTGTCATGTCCACTCCGAGTGTCTTGTTCATATCAGGATGCCCTTGGAGGTGGGAACCGGTCTTCCGAAGGGACTTCAGGTCATCTTTGGGGAAATATCCCCGTTCCGCCAATGCTGCGTAAAGAGCGGGGCAGGCATGCCCCTTGGACAGGACGAAGCGGTCCCTATCCTGCCAATGAGGATTATCCGGGTCAATCTTCATGACATGGAAATACAAGGCGGTGATTATCTCTACAGAGGAGAGAGCTCCACCAGGATGTCCCATTGCGGCATGGTAGATCATGTCGACGATGTCCTCTCGGATCGACCGGGCAATCTCCTTGAGCCTCGCTACATCCGATTCATTGTACGAAACCATTTTGTCCGATGCCTCCAAAGTATGAGTCTGTCGAGAACGAAGTTCATGATGTATCCCCTACGGCAGAAGGCTTTTGAACAGACCTTGGACCTCGTCGTAGGTAAGGGCAATGGGATTCGCCTTCATGGCGGCGTCGTTCATCGCATTTCGTGTTATGGTGTCCAGTTTTTCTTGAAAGATCTTTTCGTCGATTCCAAGGTCAGCGATGGTCCGAGGGAAGTCTAACGTGTCGAGCAGACCATTCCAGAGTGAAAGCAGTCCTTCCAGAGCCTCTTCGTCTGTCTCGGCATGTACGCCGAGATAGCGGGCGATCTCGGCATAGTCCGCCAATCGTACCTTTGCATTGCATCGGATGACGGCGTCTACCATGATGGCGACTGAGGTTCCATGAGCGATGGTGCGTAACGACGAAAGCT
Source organism: uncultured Synergistales bacterium (assembly GCA_937897575.1). Lineage (GTDB taxonomy): Bacteria > Synergistota > Synergistia > Synergistales > Aminobacteriaceae > CALCQG01. Next base: position 887 of record CALCQG010000074.1, read on the forward strand.
GTTTCCCCGAACCATGGGCCGCGCCGGACGCCCTGTTGGCAAGAGCAAGCCCTCCCATGGTCGCCGCGAGTTGCAGTTCAGCACGATATGCTTTGTTCTGCGGAGACTCGAGAACCTTTGGCAGGTATGTTAGCACTTTTTTCATGCTTTCAAGGGCAAATTTGTCTCCGAAATCATTTTTCGGTTTGTTGCAGACGAAGGCCTCCAGGCTGTGAACGAATGCGTCCAGCCCCGTGCTGATCGTCACCGACTCAGGCATGGACAGTGTAAACTGGGGATCCAGGATGACGTAGTCCGGAATCATCTGATAGTCGGTGATCCCCTTCTTCACCATTGGTGATTGCGGATTGTCACTGGGGACATAGAGGACGCTGATCGGCGTAACCTCCGACCCCGTCCCGCTCGTCGTCGGGATGGCGACAAATTTCGATTTTCTCCGCAACGGAGGGAGGTTGAAGCGGTTCATCAACGCTGCATCCGATATTTCTGGATGCTCATAGTAGACCTCCATGACCTTGGCGGCATCTAGGACAGAGCCGCCACCTACGGCCACGATGAGATCAGGCTGATGTTCCTGTAATTTTTTTGCACTCTCCTTGACGAAGGCCAAGGTTGGTTCGGTCCCTTCACCGTAGTAGAGCCAGAAGTCCGTCTTTTTTTCCTTCCAGATTTCCTCTATTCGAGAGATGACCTTCGGGTTGTATTGGTGAAAGATTTCATCCACGAACAGGACGACTCTCCGAACATCCAGCGTCGTAAGAAACTCAAGAGATCCCTCGCCAAAGACGATTTTTCGGGGAAAATTGGACTGAAACATAGTGTTCCTCCCTCATCCGATACTAGTGAAATTTACGCCGGCAGAGGCGTATTGGTCTTTCTGTGCCGATAGAGCTGTGAGACGATTCCGAGCAGGAAACACCCTATCCCGATAATGTCCGTCATGAATCCCGGGTCGACGAGTGCCAAGCCTCCGACGACAAATAAAATCCGTTCCAGCACATTCGTTCGGGTTTTGAAGAACCCCATCCCTCCAATGGATATTGAGAATATTCCAACAAGGGATGTGATCGAGACTCTTACGATTTCCTGCCAGGTACCTACCAGAAGCAGCGCAGGGGAGAAGAGGAACATGAAGGGAACGACGTAGGCACCAACGCTGAGTCGTATAGCGACCCAGGCTGTCTTCAGCCAATTCGCTTCTGCAAGGGCAGCTCCAATATAGACTGTCCCGCAGACGGGCGGTGTTATTCCCGCGAAGATGGAGTAGTAGAAAATCAGGAAGTGTGCAGCGATGGGCGCCACTCCGATTTTAATAAGAGCTGGAGCCATGACGGCCGAAGCGACGAGGTAGGCCGCAACGGTAGGCAGTCCCATGCCCAGGATCATCGTGCCAGCCATGGCGCAGAGGCCAGAGAGGACGATGTTGTTTCGACCGAGAGCGACGATTATGTTGGTGAATTTGATACCGACCCCCGTCAAACCGATCATAGAGAGGATGATCTGGGCGCAGGCGATGAGAGCGACGACGGAGAGCATATCCTTGCTGGCGTCGGCCAGGCCGTTCAGCAGTATGACCACCCTTGACCTGAACTCTTTGGGCGCGGAGATGAGGAACAAAATGACGGCAACCGCAAGAGCTCTGAGTGCGCAGGATACGGGCGTGTAGCCAAGAGCGAAGTAATAAATGAGAACAAAGATGGGGGCGAAGATCGGCATGGAGTTCTTATAGTACAGGATATCCTTGATATGGGGGATTTCCTCTCTCGGAACGCCTCGATAACCGATTTTTTTTGCCTCGAAATGGATGGAGACGAGGACGCCGAAGTAGAAGAGGAGGGAGGGAATAATGGCGGCCAAAGCGAGTTTGTTGTAGGACATGCCTAAGGTTTCGGCCATTATGAAGGCTGCGGCTCCCATAATGGGCGGCATAATCTGCCCACCGGAGGAGGCGGATGATTCAACACCGCCGGCAAACTCTGAGGCGTACCCCAAGCGCTTCATCAAAGGGATGGTGAAGACACCCGTCGTTGCAACATTGGCCGCAGCGCTCCCGGAGATCATGCCGAAAAGACCGCTTGCGACAGTCGCCAGTTTCGCTGCACCGCCGTATGTTGGACCGGCCACCCAGCATGCCAGATCCATGAAGGCCTTTCCTCCGCCAGTGGAGAAGAGAATACCTCCAAAGATCATGAAGACGGCGATCATAGATGCTGAAATTCCAGTGACCAATCCCCACAAGCCGCGGTCGGAAAAGAAAAGGATCTCCGCAATGTATTGTGACCCCACCCCATTATGTTTCCATATACCGGGGAAGTAGGGTCCGAAGAAGGCATACGTAATGAAGAGGAGCGCCAGAATGGGGATGGCCCAGCCCATGACCCTTTTGGTCACTAACAGCACGACAGCGGTGAACAGGAAGGAAATGACCACGTCGAGGTTCGTTATCTCGTACAAGGGGTCCATTATCCTGTTGTAGCTTGATATCAAATAAACGATAGAGAAAAGAATAAAGGAAATCATGCCGATGTCTATTACGGCTAACAGAGAGCCGTTTTTTTGTTCGGCGCGTTGCCTTTTCTCCATGGCTAAAAGCAAGAACAGGATCAGAGCGCCACCTACGTGGAGAGAACGCTGGATCAAACTCTGAAACATACCGAATATGCCTGTATAGATATGGAACCCCGCGTACAGGACCCCGAAGCATTGAATCAGAAAATGCAGTTTGGATGAAGTTGTCTTATCGGTCATGGCGGTCTCTCCTCAATCTGGATATGTCTTGTGGTGAAGTCTGCAATAAGGGGAGTTTCCTCGTTTGTTGGAACTGGTGGGGGAGAGGTACGAACCCCTCCCCCTGCCGATATAGAGAATAGTGCTACTGTGCTTTATACTCCGGGGGATACTGGTCGGGGCGAGGCTCGATGCCGATTTCCTTGAGGTACTTGATAACGCCTGGGTGCAGCCAGCACGAGGAGTTTGCCGTCATGGCAAGAATATCGTGCCCGCGGGTCCCGGCATAGGTCACACCTATCTGGTCCCTGTTCTCGTACAGCGTCTTGAAGATCTTGTAGACTACATCCTCGGGGAGGCTGGCCGACACGCTCATGCCGAAATACTCACCCGGCGCGACCACATCTTCTTCTTGTTCGTACACGGATGCCTTTACCGTGAAGAAGTTATAGATAGGCAGTATCTCTTTAAATTTTTTCTGTTCCTCTTCATTAAAACCAATGATACGAACTTTCCGGGAGGTCGCCACGTCTTGGATAGCCGAGTCGGCTGCTGTTATGGAGCAGGACTTGGCGAATCCGACGATTCGCCGGTCTTTCATGGCCTCCACAGCGTCACCGGTACTCGCAGGCATATAATCTGGCTTGATTCCAAAAGCAGCAAGAGCCTTATAGTACAGAATTTCCGTCATGCTGCCTTTCAGACCGGGGCTGAACTTCTTCCCGTCCAGATCCGAAAGGGCCTTGACACCGCTCTCTTCCGTCACAGCGACAATATATGCCAGAGGGTTAGCAACGATGAGCATCCGCGGTTCCTTCATCAGTTTTCCCTCGTAGACGGCCGTTCCGGTCTGAGCCATGTGAATGTTGCCGTCCGATGCCTGACCGAATTGGAAGTCACCACGCTCCATCCCTTTGAAATTGTCGCCTGTTCCACCCGTTTCGACGACCGTCACATGAATGTCATCAAGTGTTTTGTTAATGATGTCCGCCATTGCGACATTCATCGGGTAGAAGCCTGATGAAGCGCTTGTGGATCCCCACATGAGGTTCTTGGTCTCTACGGCGAGAGCCCCCGATACCGCTACGCATATCAACAGAAGCGCGATCACGAACACCATACTAAATTTCCTTTTCATACCTGCACCCCTCTCTTTTGTCTGTTTTGTACCATCTGTATTGCAAACCTACTGATCCATCTCGGGAACGTAGAAGTCGCCGAAAAGTTCCTCGGGAGAGGGCATATCAACTGCTATGGGACGGGACACCCACGTCGTATTCAGATAGTGTTTCAGGCAGATGTTTTCGGATACGATATTTCCGCCCCACGTACCGCATCCAAGGCTGGATGTCATCGGCATTCCGTTGTTCGCCGCTCCGGCGTTGGCCTTCGACTGGGGTTGGCGGACCATAATACGACTTACTGGTGCCATCATGGCCAGCCGGTGAATATGATCGTCGTTGAAGGAGTAGATCCCGCAAGAGTGCCCTTTGCCACCTACTTCGTAAATCTGGCGCACCATATCGAGGGCGTTTTCAAATCGGCCTTCGTACTTGTGCACTGCAAGAAGGGTGGTCAGTTTTTCGCTTGAGAAGAAGTGCTCCTTTCCTATGCCGTCGCCCAGAACGAAGATAAACTTTCTATCGGCAGGAATAGCAAAACCCGCGGCCTCGGCAAGTTTCTGCGGGGCGATGGCGACAGTTTCCGGAAGCCGATGACCCTCTTCATCCCACATGACCTTCTTCAGTTTCTCTCGTTCTTCCGTCGAGGCGAAGTAGCCTCCTTCGGTCTGAAGTTGCGCCAAAACAGCATCATATATTTTATCGGATACAACGATATTGCCATCGGCAGAACAGCCGGAACCGTAGTCGGAGGTCTTGCTGAGCATCGTGTTGTGGCATGCCTCCGCAACATCAGCTGTCTCGTCGTACACCATAGTGGAATTGCCCGCACCGGAGCCGTAGGCAGGGGTTCCGGAGCTATAGGCCGACTTGACCATGGGACGACCACCGGTAGCGATGACGAGATCCGAACGGGCCATAAGGGCTTGGGTCATGGGAATGGACGGTTGGGTGATGCACTGGAGGATATCCTCAGGCGCCCCTTCTTTTTTGAGGGCTTCTCGCATGATCCGGATGCTCTCGAAGGTCGTCTTCTTGGAGCGAGGGTGAGGGGAGAAAATGATGACGTCCCTGGCCTTGATACCGTAGACCGCCTGTCCACCGGGAGTAAGGTCAGGGTTCGTGGTTGGGACAAGGCTTGCGATGAGTCCTACCGGTTTGGCGTATTTCGCGATGCCCTTCTCGGGAAGGTCTTCGATCACGCCGACACTTTTCTGACGCAAAGCGTCCCGAAGGATACCTCGTATCTTGAACCGCTTCCCCTGACGCGAAACAGGGTCTCCGAGGCCGCTCTCCTCAATTCCCATATCCACCAGTTTAAGGAAGGTTTTCTTGTTGGATATGGCCCATGCGACTGCCTGACAGAGCCGGTCTACCCTCGCCTGGTCATAGGTCTCGATGATCTTCTGAGCTACCCGAGCCTTTGCGATAAGTTCGTCAAGCTCCCGCGACTGTTCCGGTGTTAACTCTTTCGATGCCACGTCCAATTCCCCCTATGAATGTGATCGCTCGTCCGTGTTCGAGTTATTCGCAGCTCCGGTGAAGGTCGCTGTTTTTGCCGGCTTTTAAGACAGCTCCCGGCAGTTCACGGCCGATAAAACCCTGCAGCATTCTGGCTGCTTTAAGCAGCGTGTCGATGTCTACACCCGTATGAATACCCATTTCTTCACACATGTGCACGAGATCCTCCGTGGCAATGTTGCCTGTTGCTCCGGGGGCGAAAGGGCAACCGCCCAATCCGCCGATGCTTGCATCGTACCTTGTGACACCGGCTTGCATGCCGGCGACCACGTTGGCTAAGCCCATGCCTCTGGTGTTGTGGAAATGAAGATTCCAGACGACATCCGGAAAGTCTTTAAGCACCTGAGTACAGACCGTATAGACCTGCTTTGGGTTGGCCATTCCCGTGGTGTCAGACAGGGATATTTCATGTATCCCGACGGCTGCGAAGTTTTTCGCTATGGTCTTTATCTTTTCTATGGCAATGGTCCCTTCGAAAGGACAGCCAAAAGCCGTGGCGATCGCCCCAGAGAAGGTCATTGCATGTTCTTTCGCGTACGCTGAGAGAGTAGCTAACTGTTCGAAGAGTTCATCCTGCGATCGGCGGGCATTTTTAGCCTGGTGAGTCTGGCTGGCCGAAATAGTGAACTTGGCTTTTCTGATGCCGCATGAAGCTGCTCGTTCCAGACCTTTCTGGTTTAAAACGAGAGCTCGATACTCGATACCATCGCGTTGCCGTATATTCCTGAACACATCCTCCGTGTCTGCCATCTGGGGTACTGCTTTTGGGTTTACAAAGGAGCCAACCTCAATAATCCTGACTCCCGCTTCCTGGATGAGTTCGAGCAGTTGATTTTTCTGTGCCGTCGTGAGGATCTTTTCTTCATTCTGCAAACCATCCCTGAGTCCCACTTCACAGATAGTGATCCGTGACGGTATGCGCACTCTTCCATCTCTCCTCTTCCCGGAAAATACGATCGAGCAAAGACCGCATCTAGAATAAACTTTGTTCTGTAATATTTCCAATCTTACTTTTCAATTTTCATGATAGAATTCATCTATAATCAGAATGGGAGCACGTACTGTCGACGAATGGTATGCACATTATTGTGGTGCATGGAGAGGGAGATGAATGGCCGTGGTGACGTTACAACAGTTAAAGTGTTTTTGTGTCTTGGCGGAGGTTCTACACTACACTAAGGCCTCAGAGGTGTTACATATCTCACAGCCAACGTTGAGTTATTCCGTTGCCGAACTTCAAAAGAAGCTCGGCGTACCACTCTTTGAACGGCAGAAGGGGAGGCCCGTTCTGACAAAATTTGGTGAGGCTTTTCTCCCGTACGCTGAAAACGTCCTGGTAAGCATTGCCGATGGGAAAAAGGCATTAGGCCAGATGCTCGATGTTGTCAGCGGGATGGTGAGTCTTGGGTATATTTACAGCATCAGTTCCGATTTTCTCCCAAAGGTGATCAGTGATTTTCAAAAACAATCGGGAAACGCGAACATCTCTTTTCAATTCTATCAGGGTATCAAAGAGCACGTCCTGAAGAAGCTGGAAGATGGGACTTTGGATCTTGCCATCGCGAGTTTTCCTGGCGCCGGAACCATAGGATCCTTCCCGCTGTTTACGCAGGAGCTTTTTCTGGTCGTCCCCCGGGACCATCCGCTGGCGCAGCGGGATGAAGTCTCCCTCTCTGACGTTCGGGAAGAGCCCTTTATCATTGCACAACCTGACAGCGGCTTGCGGGATTTCACTGATTCCCTCTTCAAAAGGACGAGAATAACGCCGAAAGTAGCCTATGAAGTGGAGGAATGTAACGCCATGGTAGCTTTTGTCAGCTCGAAGCAGGGGATAGCCATCATGCCCAAGATCCCACTGCTTGGCAGCAATGAAGTCTCTGTCCTGAAGGTGTCGGAACCTCCTCTATTCCGGGAGATCAATCTCCTGTGGAAATCGGGGAAGCAACTCTCATTTCCTGCCGAACGCTTCAAGAGTTTCGTCATGAAGACGGAAATCACAGTCCCTCCTATTTGCCATTGAAATTTTTCTCCTGGCCGTCATGAATTGGGATCTGAGACGGCACATAGAGATGAGACCCTTGAAGGGTTGCTGCAAACGATCCGCTGAACGGCGATGGCGGGAATGCAAAACTGGCAGAAACATGGTCTCATCGCAGAACAAGTTCCCGTCCCAGCTCGTTTGCTGTATGTACAAAAAGACAGCAGTTCAGCATTTCCAGCATACGCCTTTATATATTGATGGAGCCGGGGGAATCGCCCCCCGGCCGACATCCGTGTCCCCATGGTATTAGGGATGCAAGCATCCGAAAATCAGGCGGGTTAAACTCCCTTTATGCTATCAAACCACACGGCACAGTATCAGAGGGTGGAATCCTTCGGCTTAGTTTTGAACGGGAGAAAGGCACAAGGTTGCTTTAAGCTTCAACTGGTCGTCTCATTAGGAACAGATATGTTGGTTTTGGGCACAATGCTTTGCCCCTCTACGTTGTCATACCACACGAAAACTCCATCAATGAAAGGTTGGCTCGAACTATTGCTGCAGTCGTGTTGTTGCAGTCCTGTTGCTCGAGGGAACGAGGACCATAAGGACGCTTGGAGATAACTCTCCTGCCGGTACTCAATTCTGTACAGTGTTAGATATGTTGTTCTGTTGCGTGTCCGGTGTCTCATGGCAGTGGACATAAAATATTTGACATTTAGGGAGAAGTACGTGTAGAATCCTCGCAACCGTATTGGCAGTGCAGTTTTGTTAGAGGCAAGATAGAAGTCACCGGCGGAAATCAGCGGTACTGCGTCGTCAGTTGCTTGATTTTGTCGTTGATGCAGTCGTGAAGGTGATTCAAACAAACGCTCCGATGAGAGTGCACAACAGAGGGGGAAGTGAAATGGTGAAGGCAACGGGCAGAAACGTACGATTTGCGCTCATGTTTTTTGTGGTTTTTCTTGGCGTCATGATGCATTCACGTTTGGCATGGGCTAATCCGGAGTACAAGTGGAAGTTCGGAGTGCCATGGACTCGTCCGACACAGAATGAATTCTTCCAGCAGTTCTGCGACCTCGTCGCCGAATATTCTCAGGGCAGGATCGAGATTAAATTCTTTCCGAACGGGCAGCTCGGCACCCATGATGAGCACTTCCATGCCGTTCAGGAGGGGAGCGTCCAGCTTGTCATGGTGGTCCCATATATCAATCTCGTCCCCGGTGGGGCGGTGAATTGGGTTCCTTGGACCATCGAAAACGTGGATGAGGCGAAACTGGCTTTCGAAGCCGACAAGGGTATTTTGTGGAAGGTCACGGAGGATGCCTACAATGAAGTCGGAATGCACATGCTCTTCCAGACCTCCTTCGGTGCCTATGGGGTCGGCAATACCAAGCGTCCTCTGAGAACGCCGGAGGACTTCAAGAACCTCAAGATCCGGGTCTCCGCGTCCCTTGGCATGGTTCGGGCCATCGAGAACATAGGGAAGGGAACCGGGATGACCCTCCAGACCATCCCCTGGGGCGATGTGTATGATGCACTCTCCAAGGGCGTCGTCGACGGATCATGGAGCTTATGGCCGTCCCTTGTGGAGGACCGCCATTCGGAGGTGCTGAAGTACTTTACGGACCTCAACTTCGCCTGGGATACGAACAACATTGTTATCAACAAGGAGATTTGGGACAAACTTTCCGAGGATCTGAAAGAGGCTGTCAATAAAGCGGCCCACGAAGTGGAGACCAAACTGTACGAGAGGCAAGAATTCATGGAGGCCCAGTTCAAGAAGCAGCTTTCTGAGGTGAAGGGGTTCGAGATAATTTCTCTCACACCGGAAGAGCGGGCCGTCTTCAGAGAACGGTCGAACACCCCAGCGATATGGGATGAGCTGGTCCGTCCGTGGATCGAGAAAAAATATCCGGGACAGAACATGACCGAGAAGATTCAGGAGGAACTGAAACGAATCCATGAAGAGGTCCTGTCGAAAAAGAAGTAGCCCATAGATAGGGTATGCTTTCAGAGGCGCTCTGTCCGCTCCGTGATCAATAGACGGTGCCGGACAGAGCGCTTGGAAGAGAGTTCCGGAAGGAACATCGAAAACATGGCAGGAGGTGTTCCAATTGCTCGATATCAAACTCAGAAATTGCAGGATCCTCGACGGAACAGGAGCCCCTTGGTTTCATGGCGAAGTAGGGGTACAGCACGGGAAAATAACCGTCGTCCGCCATCGTATCGAAGAAGAGGCAACAAAGGTTGTCAACCTCCATGATCAGATCCTCTGTCCGGGGTTTATCGACATGCACACCCATTCGGACCTCAGAGTCTTTATCTCTCCTGAAGACGAGGCGAAGACGCGGCAGGGTATTACCACTGCCCTTGTCGGGCAGGACGGACTCTCCGTCGCCCCCTTGACCGAAAAGGCAAAGCCTGTGATGAAGAAGCGGCTACTTGGCCTAAACGGGGCATACGAGAACTGGAACTGGAACACCGTGGGCGAATATCTCTCTGCCGTGGACAAGGCATCCCCTGGGACGAACGTGGCTATGCTGGTGCCTCACGGCGCAGTTCGGGCGTCCATCGTGGGATGGGAGGGAAGGCCGGCCACCGACGACGAGATAGCCAAGATGGTGGATATGGTCGGCACCGCAATGCAGGAGGGGGCTTTCGGGTTCTCTACCGGACTCATTTACCCACCCTGTCTCTACGCCGAGGAAAAGGAGCTCGTGGCGCTCGCCAAAGAAGCCGCCCGGCACGGAGGATTTTTCGTCGTGCACATGAGGAACGAACAGGACCATATAGCGGACTCGATAAAAGAAGTGGTCAGAATCTGTACGGAAGCCGGGTGTCCACTGCATATCTCTCACCTCAAGATCGCCGGAAGAAAAAACTGGGGGCGATCCGCGGAAATATTGGGGATGATTGATGCTGCCAGGGGCGATGGTCTTGAGGTGACCTTCGATCAGTACCCCTACACGGCAGGGAGCACCATGCTGGACGCACTGATCCCTCCTGTTTTTCACAAGAACGGTCAGGAAGCCTTGCTTAAAGACCTAGACGATGTCTCGGTGCGGCAAGAAATACGGGACATGATTGAGGGGCGAAAAGGGCCGGTCTGGGAGAATTGGATAGCCTCTTGCGGGTGGGATGGCATCTTCATCAACTCAGTGGTTACGGATACGAACAGGTGGATGGAGGGGAAGTCCCTTGCCGAAATTTCATCGGACGAGTCGAAAAATCCGGTGGATACGCTCTGTGACCTTCTTGTAAACGAGAAGGGTATGGTGACTATGACGGTGTTCTACGGCAGCGAAGACGATGTGCAGGCCATTCTGAAGCATGAGAGCATGCTGTTTTGCTCCGACAGCATCGTCGGGGGTAAGCCACATCCCCGCGCCTTCGGCTCCACCGCCAGAATTTTAGGCCGGTACGCGCGGGATGAAGGGGTACTTTCACTTCCGCAGGCTATTCGCCGGATGACCTCGGGGCCTGCGGCCCGACTTCGATTGCAGGATAGGGGGCTCGTCCGTGAAGGCATGACCGCTGATCTCGTTGCTTTCTCTCCTGAATTGATCGTGGAGCAGGGGACGTACAAAGCTCCGAATCAATTCCCCCAAGGGATCTCCCTCACCATGGTGGCGGGTGAGATCACTCTGAGAGATGGCGTCATGACTGGAGCAAGGCCGGGGCGAGGACTGAGAAGCTGAAAATTTTCCAAGAAACTCTGAAGTTGGTATATGTTCGGGAGAATGGCTCGGAGAGTGATCGAAATCGATGAAGTAACGCCCGAGATTCAGGGAATGCTCCGAACAGAAGAAAAACAGGGCGGGAAGCGCCTCTTCGGGTCATGCCCCCGAATATACCCCGAAGCACTTGTTATGAGGATGAACAGGAGGACATAGGTGTGAAGTTCGTTCATGTTTTTTTCAGATATGTGTCGATGCTCGAGAATATCCTGTGCACATTGGGCCTTTTTGCGACGACGTTCATCGCGTTCTTCCAGGTGATCAATCGGTATTGGCTTCGTCTGGAAATCATATGGCTCAACGACCTCGGACTGTTTATCTTCATTCTCTTCATGTTCTTCGCGATACCGCTGACCACAAGAGAGAACGAGCACACAGGAGTCGATGTCTTCGTAAAAAGGTTTTTCAGAGAAAATTCGGTGGGGAGTAAATCGTTCAACCTCATGCTGAAGGCGGTAGCTATAGGCACGGTTATAGTGTTTCTTCTCCCCGCATGGTCTTTTGCGAAGAGAGCGTATAAATACCCTCAGTATGCGACGCTCGTTCGTTGGTTCAATACGAGCTGGCTCATGGAAATGCTTTTTGGGTGCATGGTCCTCTGTCTTCTCCATTTGATCTATGACTTCCTCTGCGGCTTGGCAGAGATGCGGAAAACCGCCAACCCGGATAGAGAGGGGGAGAAGGCATGTCAGTAGGCGTCATCGTTACCATTGTGGTGTTTCTCGCCGGTATTTTTCTCGGCCTCCCCCTTGGCTGGGGTTTTCTGACGAGCACTGCGGCGGGATTATTTTCATTGGGAGAGTCCCTTTCCTTCATGGCGGGGACTTTCTATCATTCCATCAACAGTTATGTCCTCATGGCAGTGGCGTTCTTCATATTCGCCGGAGGGCTCATCTCCTACGCGGGGCTTGCGGACCGCATCGTACGGTTTTCCTACGCTCTCGTGGGGCGCGTCAAGGGAGGCATGATCGTCGTCGGATTGATAGCGACGCTGATCATGAGTGCCCTCACCGGTTCGTCCCTCCCCACCATCTCGGCGCTGATCCCTCTCCTTGTCCCACGGCTCGAGAAATACGGGTATAAGAGAGTGTATTCCACGGCGGTGCTGTGCTCAAGCAGTTTTTTGGGGTACCTTATTCCGCCCAGTGTTCCGGCAATGATCTACTGCCTCGTGGCACAACAGTCCGTTGCGGCCCTTTTCCTTTCGACGGTGATCCCCGGATTGCTACTCGCCCTTGGGTACGGAATTCTCAATTATTTTCTCTGCGACAGATATATTGACCACTCCGTGGTCCTTCCGACAGACCTCTACGCTCCCGGGGCAAGGATGCGGGAACTGAAGGCGGCGACATGGTCGGCTCTTCCTGCTCTTGGAGCGCCACTCGTCATTCTGGTGGGAATTTACGGGGGCATCTTCACTCCGAACGAGGCCGGTGCCGTGGCAGTGGTCTACTGTCTTCTGGTCGGTTTCTTCGTGTACCGGGAGTTGACGGCGAACAATCTGTGGAAGGCTGTCTTCAGCACGCTCATCAGTGTTGGGATGATCGGGCTTCTCATTGCCGCCGGCACCGTTTTCACGAGATTTCTGATTCGCGAGGGCGCCGCACAGGCCCTTGCGGAAAGTATCCTCGGGCTCTTCGACAGCAAGGCGATGATCTTGCTCTCGTTGAACGTATTTCTGTTGATTCTGGGCATGTTCATAGACGGCATTCCGATTCTCATCCTGGCTGTCCCGCTGATCCTCCCACTGATCACAGAGCTCCAGATGAACCTCGTTCATCTGGGTGCCATGATCATCGTGAACGTCGGACTTGGCGTCGTGACCCCGCCCTATGCCATATCCATATTCGTCGGGTCCCGCCTGTCCGGGGTCTCGTACGGAGAGCTCGTCAAGCCGATGATGGTCTTTCTCTTCGTTGTTGGAATACCGGTGCTCCTCCTGACGACCTATATTCCTGCGCTGTCCTGCTGGCTTCCGACGCTTCTCCTGGGAGAACAGATAGTCGGCGCATGGTAAAGAGAAAGGATGTTGAGTGACTGTACGCGTGGACGGGTATTCGGCATCGCGAGTTTTCCGAGGGGGATCGAGAACTAAGAGAAAGAGAGACCCTATCCTCGTGATAGAGAGGAGCTGGAACCCAACGTATGACCGATGATTTTAAGTCCTCCTCCTGCTGATACAGGGAGAGGGTGTAATAAGCTTGGTTGCTCCAGGGCTGTATTCTTCTCCAAAAACGGCCGGTCCGGCCTGCATCACAGGTCGGACCGGTTGATTTCGTGCCCATGCGGTCCCTTAGAAGTACAGCTCGAACTCCTGGGGTGTTGGGGCGTTGTAGACGTACTCCGCCTCCTCGGTCTTCCGCTTTGTCCAGAGCTCCAGCAGCTTGTCCGGGAAGGCTGGTTTGAGGTACTCGTTGTCCTTCGCGAGGCCGTCCAGCACCGTGCGGAGGTCCAGGGGGAATACCTTCTCCGTCTTGGCCTCTACGCTGTTGAAGCCGGCCTTGACGGGGTCGGCCTTCTTCTGGATGCCGTCGACGCCGGCGAGGACCATAGCGGAGAGCATGTAGTGGAGGTTCGCCGATGCGTCCCCCGTCCGGTACTCGATGCGGACCTCGTCGCTCTTCAGGTAGCCCGGGATTCGAACGGCGGCGCTCCTCGACCCCTTGGCGAAGGTGGCGCTGATGGGGGCCTCGTACCCAGGGACGAGACGGCGGTAGCTGTTGGTGCTTGGGTTCGTGAAGGCCAGCAGGCTACCCGTAAGGCTGTGCTCCAGGAGCCCGGCGGTGTAGGACAGGGCCTCCTTCGAGAGCCCGTGCAACTCCTTCCCCGGGAAGATGGACTTCTTCCCCTTTTCGAGGTACTGGTGGACGTGCATGCCGTTGCCGGGCATCTTGTAGAGGGGCTTGGGCATGAAGGTGACCACGAGTCCCATCTCGTACGCCACCGTGTGGATGATCCACTTGGCGAGGCAGACGCTATCCGCCGCCTTCACGAGGTCCATGAAGTCGAGCTCGATCTCGAGCTGGGAGGCGCCGACCTCGTGGTGGTGGTATTTCACGGGGATGCCGATCTTCTCCATGATGTGGACGGTCCTGTTGCGGAAGTCGAGGTAGCGGTCCTCGGGTGGCAGCTTGTGGTAACCCTTGTGGGCACCGAAGCGGGGAAGGGTCTCGTACTCCTCGCCGAGGCCCTCGGCAGAAGCGATGGAGTACGATGCATGGTCCAGCCCCGTGGAGTACTCCACGGAGTCGAAGACGTAGTACTCGAGCTCGACGAGCATCATGGCCCTGTCGGCGATCTTCTTCTTTTTAAGGTATTCCGCCGTCCTCTCGGCCACGGAGCGAGGGTACTGGTCGAAGACGTTCCGCTCCGTCGAGATGACGTCGCAGAGCACGTGCACCGTGCGAAAATCCTCCCTCTCCTCCAGGAAGGCGACGTTTTGGTCGGGGATGGCGATCATGTCCGATTGGTCCACCTTGGCGAAGCCGTAGTTGGAGGCGTCGAAGCCGATTCCGTCCTGAAAGACGGCCTCGGAGACGTATCTCCTCGGCAGTGAGACGGAGCGCATCCCGCCCGAGATGTCGAACATGATCATGTTCAGGAAATCGGCGTCGAAATCTTTTGCGGTGAGGCCTGGAAGAGCGGAGAGCTGCATAAATTATTTCCTCCCGTTGGGCGTTCGCCCGTATTTTATGCGCATATTCCGGCGCAATGTTTGGCACTGCCCATTATAGAGAATGGAGTCAGGTTTCATCAATCTTTATGGAACAGTATCTAAAATTCGCGCATCCTCTCTCCCGAACGCGCAGGAAGCCCGGTTGCCGACCAGTGGCGCAACAGGCACGTTCAGATTGGGGAGGGGCTATCGCGGTGTCTTTCCGTCTTGGAGTCCGGTGTGTTCTCTGTAGAGGGCGAGCCTCCGGGCCAGAGACTCCCGGCCGATCATGCCGGTGCTCGTCTGAACGGAGTACATCTTCTCGGGCATGCGGACGGCCTCCGGATCGAAGCCGCAGAGCCTCTTCCATTCATACTTTCGTGCCAGAGCCCTCTCGCCCAGTTTTTCGAGGCCGGGACCGTCCCACGACAACCCGAGGGCGTCGAGCCCCTGGAGGATGACCGTCTCGTCGTAGACGCCCCGGGCGAAGAGGCAGACGATGAGGGAGTTCATGACCATCCGCCACCGGGCATCCCTGACCTGGTCCTTGACCTGGTCCTCCACGGGTTTCGGTGCGTTCAGGAGCTTCTGGTCGGCGGAGTAGCCGCTGTCGTCGAGGTGGGAGTGGCGCACGCCCATAAGGGAGGTGACGGCGAAGTTCTCGCCCGTCATATACCCGCCGGGCTCCACCCTGCCGTAGTGGATGGCCCAGTCCGTGCCGCCCCACTTCTCCGAGCACCAGGCGCTGCCGCGCTCCAGGTCGCGGTAGAACTCCCCCTGCCCCCTGGCGATGCGCTCGAGCACGGCCATATAGGTCGCCCCGTCGCCGAAGGAAAGGGTAAGCCCCTCCGTCGCGTCGGCGGACAGCGTGCCCCGGAGGAAGGACTCCGTCGCCCAGGCGAGGGTTCCGCCGAGGGAGATGACGTCCCACCCCTGCTTCTCGGTGAAGAGAAGCAGCCTGAGGATGTCCTCGGGGTTCGAGAGGCTGAGCATGCTCCCCATGGCGTAGAGGAGCTCGTAGTCGTAGGAGATCCTGTTGGTGCTGTAGTGGTATGGGGCGAACTCCTCCCGGAGCTCGGCCATGTGGATGCAGCCGCACTGACAGTGGGCGCAGGCCGTGTGCTGCACAAGAAAATCCTTTGCGAAACGCTCGCCGCTGATGGCCTCGGCCCCCTCGAAGTGCCCCTGGGTGAAGTTGCGGGTGGGCAACCCCCGGATGAGGGAGAGGGGGACGATGTTCGACGATGTGCCGAGGTCGTGGTATTTCTTCATCTCCTTGGACCGGACGACCCGGTCGTAAAGGGTGTCGTACACCGCCTTGTACTCCTTCGGCCGGGCGATGGGCGGGGTTCGGGTGCCGCTTGCCACGATGGCCTTGAGGTTCTTGCTGCCCAGCACGGCGCCGAGGCCGAGGCGCCCGAAGTGGCGCGAGCCGTCCACGGTGGCGCAGGCGATGGGGGAGAGGCGCTCGCCCGCCGGGCCGATCCGGAGGATGGAGACCTTCCGCCCGGAGCGGCTCTCCGCCTCGCGCAGGATCCGGTCCGTGGCGAGGGCGGACTGCCCCCAGAAGGTAGCGGCGGATTTCACGGCGACGGTCTCGTTCTCGATGGTCAGATAGGACGGTGCCTTGGCCCTCCCCGTGATGACCAGGGCGTCGATCCCGGCGTCCCTGAGGGCCATGGAGAGGCGCCCGCCGGCGTGGGACTCGCCCAGCTCCCCCGAGAGGGGGGACATGAAGAGGGAGACGGTCTTCGTCGCCACGGGCAGCAGGGCGTTGAAGGGGCCGATGGCGAAGATGACGGGGGCCTCGGGGGCAAGAGCGTCGCCCTTGGGGTCGCCGTGGCGGAAGAGGAGCTCCGTGGCTACGGCCGTGCCGCCCATGAACTCTCGGAAGAGGGCCTCGTCCCGCTCGACGCGGCTCTGCCCGCTCGTGAGATCCACATAGAGGATGGAGGCGTTCATGACGGCGTCGCCTCCGTCCCGCCGTCCTCCACGAGGGCGAGGACGTCGTTGGGGCAGTACCTGACGCACTGGCCGCAGTGGATGCAGGGCAGGGGCTGTTTCTCCTCCTCGTCCCACTGGAGGGCGCTTATGGCGCAGGCTTTGACGCAGGTTTTGCACGAGATGCAGAGGTCCTTGTCGAGCCGGACGCCGCCGCCCGGCGCCGTGATGAGGGCCCCCGTCGGGCAGGCGGAGGCGCAGTCCGGATGCGCGCACCGGGCGCAGACCCGGATGGAGAAGGCGCCCTCCAGTCCGGCGTAGCTCCGGACGCGCATGGAGGCCTTGCCGCTGCCCATGGAATTTCTGACCATGCGGCTGCAGGCGTACATGCAGCTGAAGCAGCCGATGCAGCGGTCTCTGTTCACCACGCGAAGATATTTCACGCCCATGCCGATCACCTCGATTTCACCACGTCATGATCCCCTGAAAATGCCGCGCCTGTCAACTGGTACAATAGAACAGGAACGTTCCGAAACGGATGTGTCCGGTGGAGGTGACAGGATGAGAAGATGGTCTGTTCTTCTGGTCGCGCTGGTTTTGTTGATCGCCCCGGAGGCGGCTCAGGGGAGGCCCTGGGACGAACCCCGGCAGGAGATGGGGTCCGAGGCGCACAGCACCTACTCCTTCTTCGAGGGACGGGTGCGGATGGTGGCGGACTATACCCCGGGCGCCCCGGAGGTGCTGGAGGTGTACGTGCAGCAGCTCGTCCCCTCCCATAACGTGGCGGAGGTCCAGCAGTGGAACTATCGGGCCGACGGCAGCCAGTACCGGGTTCAGGACAGCTACGCCTATACCATGGATCGGTGGACGCTGGTCGATCAGTGATTCGTCCGTCCCGAGTGGGCCTCGTGGAGGCCCGTGAAGAAGGAGTCGATCCAGGAAAAAATATTCCGCGCCGCCGTGGAGGTCCTGCAAAAAGGACGTCCGTAGGGCACCGGGCGTTTTGGAAAAACTCCTGAAAGGATACGACGTTACCGTCAAGATTGACGCCATGCGAGGAGTACGAAAATGGACAGACTACATCACTATATAAAGGAAAACGCCCAACTCTACGGCCAGGGGAGCCGGAAAAAACTCCTCGAAAACATGGCTCTCCGCTCCGGAGCCTTCTGGATCGAGGATGAACTCGAACCGTGGGAACGCCTTGTTCATTGGCCCGAGTTCGAGCTCCTCTCGGCCTTCGAATTCTTGTGGCCGGAGCTCTCCGACGATGAACGCGCCCACCTCGACGGGTGGATCGCCAAATACTCCGGGTGGCGCGACCGTGGCATCTTCTTCTCCCGGTACCGTGACACCTTTGGCGCCCGCTTCACCTGGAAAGAGGAGCGTGCCGCCGCCGAGGAACTTCTCGGCCGCATCATCCCGAAAAGCCACTGGTGGTTCTGGCCGCCGGAGGAGTAGGCGGAGAACGGAGAAGACGAGGGGGCCGAAAGGCCTCCTTTTTTACCCACTTATCCACAAAAAGTATTGGGGAACCGCCCTCCCTGGTTCCCCAATAGAGGTTCCCCAATCCCGGGGAATCGAGAAGCGGAAAAAGAAAAAAGCCCCGCCCGGATGGGACGGAGCGAATCGACGAAAACAAGCCGTGAAGGGGATTCAAACACCTCGCAAACATCCGCGAAGATCTAAAAATCGTGCCCCCTTCGCAAGCTCGAAAAACCGAGTCCACTCGGAAAAAACGGCTGAACCGAGCCTCTTCCGTTCTCAAATTCTCATCACGTGAAAACGCCCCAACCCGCTCTAAATCACGCCTTCCGGATCTTTGCCCCCCGCCCCTCATTTCTCACACAATCCGAGAAAATGCAGTTTTTCCGCGGTCCGTGCGCCGAGCGAAGGGGACGAGGCGATCGGACCGCGAGGCTCAGGTCAAAATAACGGTGAGGCCGCGATGTCGCGGCCTCACCGTCACTCTGCATGGACAAAGGCGACGGTCTCTACCGGACCTGGACGCCGTCCCTGAGCACGCCGCGCACCCGCTTCAGGGAACGGATGTCCAAAAGGGGGTCCCCCTCGAGGGCGACGAGGTCCGCGACGTACCCTTTTTCGACTCGTCCTTTATCCCTCATGCCGCAGAGGGCGGCGCCGTTTTCGGTCAGGGCGCTCAGGGCCTCGGCGGGGGAAAATCCCGCCGCGAGGAGCGCGTCCGCCTCCTCGGACGGGTCGAAGTCGTAGGAGTCGCCGCCGACGGCGATTCGGACGCCGGCTTGGCGGGCCTTCCTGAGCGTGCCATCGTACCGCTCCGTCATGGTGTGCCCCTTCTCCCGGATGACGGGGTCCGGGGAGGTCACGGCGCTTCGGACGGCCTTGTAGGTCACGACGAGGAAGGTCCCCTGCTCCGCCATCCGTCCGATGTCCTCGTCGGACAGGGAGGCGCCGTGTTCGACGGAGTCGGCGCCCGACCGGATCGATCGGCTGGCCCCTTCGCCGCCGTAGGCGTGGACGCCCACCTTCAGGCCCAGGTCGTGGGCCTCCCGGACGGCCGCTTCGATCTCTCCCTCCGTGTACTGGGGGTCGTAGGGTGTGCCGCCCCCGGAGACGACGCCCGAGACCATGAGCTTGATGTAGTCCGCCCCGCGCTTGGCCTCCTCCCGTACGGCCTTTCGGAGGTTCTCCGCGCCGTCGACCTCGCGGCAGACGGCCCACTTCGTGAACCCCGTCCGGGCGATCCGGTGCCCCGGGACGATCAGGTCGGGCCCCTGGAAGAGCTTCGCCCGGAGCGCCCGCTTGATGGCGAAGTTGACCGCCCCCCTGGACCCCGCATCCCGGACCGTCGTCACCCCTTTGTCCAGCAGCTCTCCGCAGACCGCCGCCGCCCGCAGGGCGAAGACGACGCCCACGTCCTCGTCCGGGACGGGGGCCGTGACGGAGTCCAGCGTCAGGTGGTCGTGGCAGTCGAACAGCCCGGGGAGGACG
>CALCQG010000075.1 GCA_937897575.1 uncultured Synergistales bacterium
CCCCGGCCGCCTCGAGGAGCGCCATCCCGCGCCCCCGAACCCGTTCGTCGGGGTCCACCATGCCCAGGACGACTCTCGCCACGCCCCTCTCGACGATATAGGGCGCGCAGGGGGGTGTCCTGCCGTGATGGGCGCAGGGCTCGAGGTTCACGTACAGCGTGGCGCCCTCGGCCGACGGCAGGCGATCCAACGCGGCCCGTTCGGCGTGCGCCCCGCCGCATCGCTCATGGTAGCCCTCCGAGAGAATCCTTCCGTCACGGACGACGACGCACCCCACCAACGGGTTGGGCGAGGTCCGGCGAGTCCCCCGCAAAGCCAGGCTGAGCGCCCGCCGCATGAAGTACTCGTCCATCTTTTTCCTACTGATCGCCATCGTCCTTCTCCTTCAGATACCGCACAATCTGCTCCGCCAGCGCAGGTCCGATGCCCGGCACGGAGGTCAGGTCGTCGGCGCTGCGCTCCGCTATCTCGCGGACGCTTCCGAATCGCCCGATGAGCTGCGCCGCCCGGTGCTTGCCTATGCCGGGGATGTCCTCGAGCAGGGAGCGGCGGAGGCGGGCTGATCGGGACGAACGGTGGCTCCCCACGGCAAAGCGGTGCGACTCGTCCCGGACCCTCTGAAGCAGCTGCAGGGACGGGTCGTCGAGGCCGAGGCGAAGGGGGGGGCCGTCTATGGTATGGTATATCAGTTCCTCCTCTTTTGCCAGCGACACCACGGGGAGCTCCCCCAGGCCGAGGGCCAGCAGGGCTCTCTTGGCGAACTGGAGCTGCACCGGCCCTCCATCGATCAGGACGAGCTGCGGAAGGGGCTCGTTCTCCTTCAGGCAGCGCCCGTACCGTCTCGTCACCGTCTCCTCGATGGAGCGGAAATCGTCCACGCCCTCGACGGTCCTGATCCTGAACTTCCTGTACAGCGACCGGTTCGGGACCCCCTGTTCGAAGACCACGACGACACCGTAGGTCTCCCGCCCCGACATGTGGGAGATGTCGAACCCGTCGATCCTCCATGGCAGCGTGGTAAGTCCCAGCTTCTCCTGCAGCTCGTTGAGGCAGAGCCACATGTCCCCGTCGAAGTCCTCCCTCAGCGGGGACGTTATCCTCTGCCGCGTGATCCGCCATATGGCCCGGATGGTATCCCGAAGCCGGGCGGCCTCCTCGAAGTTCAGCGTCCTGGCGGCCCTGTCCATCCTGCTCCGGAGACGCTCCACCACCTCGGAGGACTGTCCCTGAAGGAGCAGGATCACGTCATCCGCGCGCTCCCTGTACTCCGCCGCGGAGACGTACCCGGCGCACGGAGCCATGCAGCGGCCGAGGGCGTGACGGAGACAGGGGCGGGTCGTCCGGCCCGACTGCCCGGCCACGATGTCCCGAGAGCAGGTCCTGAGGGGAAAATAGCGTTCGATGAGCCGAAGGAGGGATCGTACGTCCCCGGCGCTCACGTAGGGGCCGAAGTAGAGCGCCTCGTCCCGGGCCTTCTGCCGCGTGACGACGATCCTCGGGTATGGCTCGGCCGTGATCTTGATGTAGGGGTACCGGTCGGACATCTTCAGGTCCACATTGAAGAAGGGCGAGTACTTCCTGATGAGCTTCGCCTCGAGGATGAGGGCCTCGACCTCCGTCTCCGTCCGGATGACGGAGATGTCCCGTATGGTCTGCACCAGTTTCCGAAGCCTCGGCGACGCGAAGGAGTCGTGGCGGAAGTAGGAGCTGACCCTCTTCTTCAGCGATTTCGCCTTCCCCACATAGATGACCGACCCGTCGGCATCACGCATGAGGTAGATCCCCGGCCGGTCGGGAAGGTTCTTCAGGACGGTCTTTATCTTTTCCGAAGCCATGTTGCCCTCCCACGTCCACTCTGTTGCATGGATCAATGTCGTTGAACTCTATTGTACGGTATAATGCGGAATAAGAATGCATCCGGAGGTGTTTGTCCCATGGCAATAACGCTCTACAACGACCTTACGAGACGAAAAGAACCTTTCGTGCCCCTGCGGGAGGGGCACGTCGGATTCTACAGCTGCGGACCCACGGTGTACGACTACTTCCATATCGGGAACGCCCGCCCCTTCATCGTGTTCGACGTGCTTCGCCGATACCTGGAGTATCGCGGATACTCGGTCACCTTCGTCCAGAACTTCACCGACATCGAGGACAAAATGATCACCCGGGCCAATCGAGAGGGCATCACCGTCAAGGAGCTGGCGGACCGGTTCATAACGGAGTACTACAAAGATGCCGACGCCCTGGGCGTTCGGCGCCCCACATACGCCCCCAAGGCGACGGAGCACATGGACGAGATCATCGCCCTCGTGCAGACCCTCGTGGACAAGGGGCACGCCTATGAGGCGGACGGGGACGTATTCTTCGACGTCAGCAGCTTCCCCACGTACGGCTCGCTGTCGAAGCAGAGTCTGGACGAACTCCAGTCCGGGGTGAGGGTCGAGGTCAACGAACGAAAGAGACACCCCCTCGACTTCGCGCTCTGGAAGGCGAAGAAGGAGGGCGAACCCTCCTGGCCGAGCCCCTGGGGCGAAGGACGACCCGGCTGGCACATCGAGTGCAGCGCCATGTCCATGAAGTACCTCGGCGACACCCTCGACATCCACTCCGGCGGGACGGACCTCACGTTCCCCCACCACGAGAACGAGATCGCCCAGGCCGAGGCCGCCACGGGCAAACCCTTCGTGCGCTACTGGATCCACAACGGGTATCTGCTCATCGACAAGGAGAAGATGTCCAAGTCCCTCGGCAACTTCCTCACGGCTCGGGCGGCCTTAGAAAAATACCCCGCGAAGGCCATCCGCTTCTTCATGCTCAGCGCTCACTACCGCTCTCCGATCAACTTCTCGGAGGACAGCCTCACCCAAGCCGCGAGCGCGGTCGAACGCCTGAACAACTGCTGGTACGACCTGCTCTACGCGAAGAACAGCCGTGCCTCCGCGGAGGGGAACGGAGCGCACCCCCTCCTCTCCCAGTTCGACACCCTGAAGAACAAGTTTATCGAGTCCATGGACGACGACTTCAACACCGCCGCCGCCCTTGGCGCCATCTTCGAGGCGGTGAAGCTCGTGAACACGTACCTCAAGGATGAGGACCCTCTGCAGAGCGACGCGCTTGCGAGGGCCGAGGCTTTCTTCGCCGACGTCGACGCCGTCATGGGCATCCTCGGCATCGAAGAGGGCGGATCCGATGATGCTCAGGAGATCGACAGCCTCGTTCAGGAGCGGATGGAGGCCAGAAAGAGAAAAGATTTCAAGCGTTCCGACGAAATACGGGACGACCTGGCCGCCCGAGGCATCATCCTCGAGGACACGGCGGGCGGGACGAAGTGGAAACGGAAGGCGTGAGGAAAGGGGTTACAGGCCGGAGGGATCCCCTCCGGCCTTTTTCAATCGCCGTTGGAGCAAGAGGGACAGAGGGATGCCGAGAAAAAAACAGGCCACGGCCTGCCCGAGGCCGACGTAGAGAGCGCAGGACCAGAAGGGGATCTTGAGGAGGAACGAGAGGTAGCCCCCCACAACGACCGCGTTCACCGCCACGGGCGGCACCGCCGCGAGATAGACGTTCGGCATCTTCGATGTCAGCAGGGCGGCGAACAGGGTAGCCAGGCTCCCGAGGACGATGTCGAGAAGCCCGAACCCGCCCCAGAGGTTGGCGATAAAGCATCCGACGAACAACCCAAGTATCGACTGGGGAAAGAAAAAGGGCAGCAGGGTCAGGGCCTCGGATATGCGGACCTGGACCTGCCCGTAGGAGATGGGGGCCAGAAGGATCGTCACGACGGCATAGGCCGCCGCCACAAGCCCCGACAGGGCGAGATTCCTGGCTGAGAGCAGCTCGTCGGTGGCCTTACCGGAACGACGCATGACCCGTCACTCGTTCGGCCCTTCCCCGCAGCACAGCCTTTCCCCCTTCCTCCCCTTCAGCAGGGGAACGAAGCGACAGTAGTCGTGCCAAATATTCTCGAATGTTCCCAGCGGCCCTTTTTTTCGGAGGAGAAGGCGTTCGCCCCCCGACGCCACGGAGACCGGAACCACTATTCGGCCGCCCGGCCGCAGCATCTCATCCCACGACGGATCGACGTCCGGGGCGGCGGCCGTCACCATGATCCCGTCGAAGGATCGCCCCTTGAGGCCTTGGTCGCCCGATCCGTCGGACCACAGGACGGTCACGTCGTACCCGAGCTCGGCGAGGATTTTTTTCGCCTGCTCAGCGAGGCTCCGGATCCGTTCGACGCTCGTGACCTGCGCCCCCATGGCGGCCAGGACCGCGGCCTGATAGCCCGAACCCGTCCCGATCTCCAGGATCTCCTCCCCTTTGGACGGCATGAGAAGCTCCGTCATCCGCGCCACCATGTAGGGCTGGGAGATGGTCTGGTCCTCCCCGATGGGCAGGGGGCTGTCGATCCAGGCGCTTTCGCGCAGACTATGCGGAAGAAAGAGATGACGGGGCACAGAGCGCATGGCGGCGAGGACCGCCTCGGACCGTATGCCCCGCGCAACAATCTGCTCACTGATCATCGTCTCCGCCGACGCCGTCCATGACATCGAAATCACCTCTCCGACAGAAGGAAGATCTTTCCGACACGCTGTTTCGTCAGGCCCTTTCAAGACATCGTTGCACGCTGCGTATCCCTC
Source organism: uncultured Synergistales bacterium (assembly GCA_937897575.1). Classification (GTDB taxonomy): domain Bacteria; phylum Synergistota; class Synergistia; order Synergistales; family Aminobacteriaceae; genus CALCQG01. The sequence goes on from CALCQG010000075.1 coordinate 4,638, forward strand.
GTTTTCGACCTGCCGGTCAGTGTATCAGCCCCATGGACAAAAGGCAAGAATTGCATTCAGTACACGAACGCCGGAGACGGCCCGCGCATGGACCGGATATCCTGCGGCGCAGCGTGCGAGGGCAGTCAAACGAGAGCGCTCTTTTGCGTCCTTTTCTGGCATGGGAAGGAGGGGGTGACGGAGTGACCCGCATATCCGACGGGGACCTTGCAAATATGGCGGAGGCGTGTGGGAATCACTCGGTTGAATTGTTAATCGCGAATTTATTCAGTGTTTAACGCGCTATGTTTACTTATGCTGTTAATAGTACACCTATATCCTGAGTAAAAGGCAAGATGTAATCGGAGACGTTTTCGTGAAAGAAGAGTTTTCACCCACGTCCAAGGTACATTTTACCGATGTTTCACCGCTTCCTCAGATACCAGAGAGCTCCCCGCTTTCTAGTGATTATGTGAGTAACTAATTACCAAAAGAGCGAAGTCCAAGAAACATCTGGTTTGGTATTATCCTAAATTGAACCCCAGATTATTCTTGGCTTCGCCTTATTTAAGATGAAATCACCAAGCAAACTCTGGACACAGATTATCCTAAGCACAAGAATTAGGAATAACTCTGTTTAACATGATTGATTAAAATAAATAATTTTTCGTTATGCTCCGATTAATTTCGTTCCACACATGCCGTTTAAGACCGAAAGAGCGCTAAGGCAAGCTTGATAAGTAGTTTTGGGATTGCTTGGAACCGGCGTGTTTTCAAAAGTAACGTTGACCCTACCTGCAGGTCCTTCCCATTCAATCTCGTGGGTATTATATTTTATAAAAGGATCCGCATATATCTTTATAACAGTTTTTTCAAAACCTACTCCTGCTATACTTAAAGCTGCCGCAATATTTATACTTTGTGGATAAAGCTTGACACATTCTTTTGCAGGCCCTTCAAAAAGAAGCACCGGTTCTTTTAAGTTTTCCAAATCTAACCCCATCTTTTCAACCACAGGAATTCCTTTCCATGTCGTTGAGTGCTTTCGTGTAGTCATGGTTACTTTCTGAAGCCCTCCCAACACTGCAGCTTGGAGAGCATCAAGAGCACCTATTCCCCCTGATGGTATATGAAGTCTGCTTTTACCCTTCCTTGAAGCTTCTGCCATCTCTTCAAGCAGATAGCAATCAACAAAGGCCCCTAAACTCATTGGGATAAAATCGACACCTGCCGCCAAAATTGTTGCTCCCATTTCTTTTACTGCATCATGAGTAGCGGCTTCTAACACCACATCAGGTTTAAATGCCAGGAGTTCATTTAGTTGTGTAACCCATGGAATTTTTCTGGACTCAAGGTAGTCTCTACCATGAGAAGCACTAGATCGTATATACACAGCGACGGGCACACAGTTAGGTAGTTTCTCATCAGACAAAAAGTCCAAAATGTACTGCCCCATTGTGCCACATCCGACTACTCCAACTCGAAGTTTTTCATTCAAAGAGGCCCACTCCCATCTAAAAAATTGTCAAAATTCTGGCTGGATTTTCAACAACTAGTTTTTTTATTACATCATCTGAAACGCCTTTCCTTTTCATTAGGGGTACAAAATATTTCGGAATATGGACGTACCCATGCCCGCCATACTTGACTCGCATATCTTTCGTACAAACATCACACGAAAGTAATATTCTATCCGAAAAACCCTCATCCACTAATTTCATTATATGATTTATCCGATAGTTATCATTGGGGATATCAATGATTATCTCAAGATCAAAATATCCTTCCCGTCCTATTGAATCATAGATTATACTGCATCCAGTTTTTAAAACCTCTACCCTTGATTCATGGGTCATTAATGTCCGATCAATATGGCTCATCATTACATGACTTAAGTCTGCTCCTGATTCTGATAGGATCTGAAGAATTTCCATAGGTGCTCGTTGATCTCGGCCTGGATGAATATTAATGGGAATACCTGTCAGTTTTTGAGTCATTCCAGCTGCTTGAAGCACCTTCCTCTCAGTAGCTGCCAATGGCCAAACACATCCAAGTTCGCCTAACACTCCTGGCCTTATTCCAGTATCTCCGACTCCGTGATTTATTTCCCCAACAAATTCTTCTACGAGGTCATCGACCCCCATTTTTTCTACCTTTTCCCCATGAGAACGTGTGGATGTGTAATATCCAGCTCCCATAACAACATGAACTCCGGTCGCTCTTGACACACGAGCTAAAGAAAGAGGATCTCGACCAAGTCCCGGATTTGACAGTTCAACGATAGCTTCGCCTCCTTCATTTCGAAACAGAATAGTTTCTTCTATAGCTTCTTGCTCATCGAGCAACAACAGGTTATCCAAAACGGAAAAACGATGTTTACGTATCCACTCTAAATTGTTGAGAGAAATCGGCTGCATTGCTAAATGCCTATCTGAAGCATATCCGAGATCAAGGCAAGCGGGGCGAAAATCCATTACAAGATGTTCATGGGCTAAAGTGAATCCCAATTCTTTTGGCTCAATCAGTCCCATTACCGTTGATATTTTTCCCCTCATTTCATCTCTCTTCATGCTCTACTCCACCCTTCAAAACATTATAAAAATGATGATAGCGCTATAATTCATAAACATCTGGTCGCCGATTAATCCATGTCGCCACTGTCTTCCTGATATGATTCTGATAATCCATGTCCAAAGTAGCATACACTACTTCTTCCCTACCACTGGCAGCTGCTATTACCGTTCCCCAAGGGTCAATTACTGAGGAACGGCCAAAAGGATGGTCTTCGTTTAGAGGGCCAAATTGATTTACCGCTACAACATAGGTTAAGTTATAAAGAGCAGTGCTTTTTACAAGAATATCCCAGTGATCTGTCCGAGGAGGCAGGGGATTTCCGGAAGGGAATTCAGATGGAACGAATATGACGTTCGCTCCCTTTAAAACCATACTTCTTGCTAGTTCAGGAAAACGAAGGTCATAGCATACCATGAGGCCGGCCTTGCCGAAATCGGTATCAAAAACACACATTTCATTTCCTGGTTCAACATACTCCGACTCTTTAAACCCTAGCGCATCGAGCAGATGAATTTTCCTATACCGACTTACTACTCGTCCTTCTCTATTGATAAAAAGACTCGTATTATAAACTTTTTCTCCTCGTGCATTTTCAATGAAACTACCTGGGATAATATTAATATTATATTTTTTGGCAAGGGATCCGATCGTGTTTGTGTACGTCCCTGGTATCTCCTCTGCAACTTTTTTCGACTCCTCTAAGGACGTAGGTGCATAATAACAATACTCAGGGAAAACAACTACATCAAGGTCATTACAGCCTTTAGCAGCTTCTTTAATCAGTACTTTCATTTCTTCTAGGTTCTCTTTTGGTGAACCCGCTCCACTTCTTTGTACAAGCACTATTTTTATTTTTTTCTTCATTTTAATTAATCTTCCTTTGTTCGATAGATATTTTCTATTAATTCAAATATCAATGCTGTCAAAGCAAATTCGGGTCTAAAATTATGCCCTGGTTTAACAAGCCTTACAGATTTATTTGTAATGGTCTGATCGCATACTCACAGCTGAAAGTTGCGAAGAAAAACACGGATACCTAGTCACCATCAAACAAACAAAGAAAGTGAGCTGTCCATTTCTAAAATACCAGGCAGCAGAAGATGCACTCTCCCGGAAAGTATTATTTCAGGGCTTTCAAGAGAAACCGATCTCCCATCAATCCCTATTGAGTTCTCCTAGGTTGTTCACCAAGAACCGAAAGCAAGAGCACTCCGTTATCTCTTTGATATCGGTTCAAATTAGAAAAATATTCTGGGCAATATCCTGACTTCTTTCACGACCCGAATCCAGATGTCTTTATTCGGGTGAAAAAAAACACTCCGGTACCAAAGACAGAGTATAGGCGAAAATCAACATGCTCCCTGTCCAGAATCACAATGAACCAGCAAGGTTGTTCAAGACCATACTGATGGCAATCTTAACGATCGACAGGGTTCAAAGGGATCCCTCGCTGGTTGCATGTGAGAGCACAGATCTTCGAAGGGGCATTAATCCCTAAATGAACAAACTGTCTGCCACGACTGAGACTGTTGACAACTTCCCAGAGAGGATTCTTTCTCAACAGATCGTAAAAGAATAGGAAGCAATTTGCGTCTTTGCCTTGAAATTTTCTGTGTGGTACTCAGTTCTCACTTCGCAACCAGGTTATCAAAATTCACTGCTTTGTCGATCTCTAAAAATCATTGACTAATAGGATCGCAGATTTAATTATGAGTACCTTTCTTTTGTTAATACTTGAGTTTTTGCGTCAACGCATTAAAAAACTTTCTGATCCCCACGGATTCCTTTTAGAACAAGAATGAAAAATAAGTCTTAAAATTCCTTATTTCTAGGCGGATTCCATTGTTTTAAAAACTCAACCATCCGGTCAAGTGTTTCTTCAACAAGCCTCCTTCCCTTTTCTTCTGTTGCAGCTGTAGCATCACCTATTTGGTAATCATCGCCGTAACATGCGAAAGGAATGAATTGGTGATATTCGGGGTACGCATTATTGACCCACATTGCGGGAACAACGTTTTTAAACCTATCCTTTTTTACAAGCTCTGGACGAACATACATGACACAGGAGGTTCCAGCTTCACTTGCATGGGCATGTCCTAAAGGACCGTTATCGTCAAGAATATTTTTTTCTCTTGACACGGGTTGTATAACCCTCCACCAATCAAAAATACAACTATCCACATCTTTTTCCAGCTTTAATCGCCATGCAACTTGTGAAATAATTGCCAAATTCCCCATATGCGGGCTGATGAAGCAAAATCTCTCCGCACCATGCTTTATCAAACTTTCACATATATCTTCTAAATACATCTTGAAACTTTCGGGACGAACTTTGATTGTTCCCGGCCCCCATATCATGGAAGAATCTCCAACGGGGAGAGTGGGGCCTACCATCCACCCCATACGGTCAGCAAGGCGATTTGCAACTTCTTCTGACATTATGGCATCAGTTCCAAGAGGAGTGTGTGGACCCCAAACCTCACACGCGCCTGCAGGAATAATGATGGTTTTTGATTCCTTGATTTTTTTCTCAAAATCTTTTGTGTTCATCTCAATGATTTTCATGATGCAACTGCACCTCCCTGTTTGTAGTTTAAGGCCTAATATATATTTAATTATTCAGTTCTTAAAACTGTACATTCTGCTAAATCTCACACGATAAAGCCAAGAAATTGGGGGAGAAAAAGAGTGATACTTGGGAAAATCGACAAAACAACAAGGGCTAATAAAAGAGCAAGAAGGAGCGGCATCACTGGTGGTGTTAACTCCTCCATGGTAAGTCCGCTAATACGACACCCCACAAACAAGTTGAGAGCCACTGGAGGAGTCACTGTTCCAACGGCCACCATTATGGTCATCATTACGCCGAACCAAACGGGGTTCCAATTTAATCGCTGCATAACAGGCAAAAAAATAGGAACAAATACAAACACCATGGCAGTACCATCGAGAAACATGCCACCTATAAAGAGAATAAAATAAATCATTAATAAGATCACATATTGATTCGGAGAGATAGAAATCAAAAAACTAGCAGCACTTTCAATAAGTCCAATCGTTGAGCCAACCCAAGAGTAAAGGCCTGCAGTTGCAGCGACAGTCATACCAATCGCACTTGCGCTGACAGTTTCTACAAGAATGTTATAAATATCTTTCCATCCAATTCTACGATATATGACTATGCCTACAAAAAGTCCGTAAAAACACGCGACAGCTGCCGCTTCAGTGGGAGTGAAAATCCCTCCATAAATTCCTCCAAGAATCACAACAGGTGTTAACAAAGCCCAGAATGCATTTACACCATCTTTCAGAATGCCCTTTATCCCATTTTTTCTAGGTTCTCCACGGTACCCATGTTTCTTGCTTGTTAAATAAGCACTACCCATTAAGAATCCAGCAATAACAAAAGCAGGGAAAAAACCTGCCGCGAACATTGCACCCACGGACGTTCCGGAAACTACTGCATAAAGTATGAAAGTAATACTTGGGGGGACAATAATGGCCAGGCCAGAAGAAACCGAAATCACTGCTGTTGAAAAAGGTTTGTCATATCCTGATTTTACCATACCTGGTATAAGAATTATACCGATGGCTGCTACTGTTGCTACTGTAGAACCACTCACTGCACCCCAAAAAACTGCGACCGCTATAGCAGCTATGGCAAGTCCTCCAGTAAAATCACCGACAATGCCTTTGATGAAGACGATAATTTTATCTGCGATGCCAGCTTTCTCCATAATATTTCCAGCCATTATGAAGAAAGGAATCGATAAAAGAGGGTATTTAGCGATATTCGCGAAAACGTTATAACTCATCATCTGAAGTCCAAGATCCCAGAAATATGTAACAGCGATCGCAGAAAAACCTAATGCAACAGCGACCGGAATTCTAAAGAAGAGAGGGATGAAAAAAAGAATCAGGGCCCAAAAGGCAGGATTCTCTAAAATAGCATGCATATTTTAATCAACTCCTTAAACGTTGGAGGAGCGAAGTTTATTTACGGCTTGAAATAGAATTCGAAAAATTATGAGAAGGGATGAAACTGGCATAGCAATCGTAAACCACCAAACTGGTAATGAAATAGCTTCTGTTTTAACCCCCAAAAGTATTTCATCAAGGACTTCCAACGTACTATAATAAAAAAGCAATGAAAAAAATAGTATAGAGATGACTGCATTAAGAATATCTAATACTTTCCGACTTCGTATGCCAAATCTATTATAAATTACTGAAACAACTATGTGTGAACCCTCTCTAAAGGCAATAGACGCCCCCATAAGTGTCGCCCATACAAACAGATAAATTGTCAACTCTTCCGTGAATGCAAAAGAAAACTCGAACAAGTATCTTGTTATTACATTTATAAACGCGATCGTGACCATCACTCCCATGCAAACAGCACCCACAATCTCCTCAATATGACCGAGAATCCTCATATAAGATTTCCTCCTCCAATAAATAAGAGCGGAAAAGAACTCATTCCTATTCTTTTTCGAGGTCTTTTCCGCCCTTTGAACAAGATCCTTTTCAATAATTTCTAGCTGAACAATTAATATTTCGCATTTTTCATATCTTCTTTAGCTGCTTGCACAAGGTCTTCTCCGATAACTTTAATCCATTTTTCATAAACAGAGTCCATTCTTTTTCGGAAAGTGATGCGTTCCTCCTGTGTCAAAACGATGACTTCAACACCCTGATCTCGCACAAATTTTCTTGGATTTACATCAATGTCCTTCATTTCTTCCGGATAGAGATTATGCTCTTTCAACCACTTTTCAGCAGATCCATCATCAAGCCCTAATCTTGCAAGCGCTTTGTTATACTGGCCACACTCTTGAGCTGCATCCATGATCACTTTTTTCACATCATCCGGGAAACTCTTCCACACGCCACCGTGGACAGTGAAAAACAACGGGTCAACTACATAACCCCACTCAGTCATATATTGCTGGAACTCATATGTTTTGTTAGGGATGAATATTGAATAGGGATTCTCCTGACCATCAATTGCACCTTGTTGAAGGGCTAATAAGACTTCGGACCAAGCCATACTTGTAGGGTTCGCCCCAAGAGCATTAAAAATATCCAGTAATATAGGACTTCCTACTACTCTAATCTTTAGTCCCTTCAAGTCATCAGGTGTTCTAATTGGACGAATTTTATTCGTGACTTCCCTTACTCCTTGTTCACCCCAGCCAAGAACCTTTAACCCCATTGACTCAACTTTCGCTTCCAGCATCTTTCCTGCTTTTCCCGCTTCAATCGCATCGACGGCCTTATACACATCAGGCTGTTCAGAGATAAACCATGGCAAAAGGAAAAGATTCACCTCAGGAAACTGTGGTGCCCAATTAAGAAGCGACGATGCTGAGAAGTCTCCAATGTTCTGTCTCATAATGAGCATTTCATTAGTAGCTTTACCCGCATAAAGTTGCCCCATCCAATAAGGCTTAATATTTACTTTACCGTTCGTTCCTTCTCTAACTAATTGAATGAATCGAGTCACAGCCCTACCTTGAGGCATTAACTCGCTAAGATTACAGGCAAGCCTGTATTCACTCTTATATTTTACTTCTTCAGCAAAAACCGGTGAAAAAGGGAAGTACGTCAAAGAGAACACAAACAAAAACATAATTAGCTTCCTCATAAAAACCCCCCCCTTAATAATCTAACGAATATTATGGCTCATCTCATCATTCTTGGGATATTTGCTTCATTTAAGCTAAACAACTTTTCCACGTCTTTTCTGAAACGTGTTCAGTCAATGATGTTATTGATATTTTTCATCCCCTCCCATCTGCCGAATAAGTCGATTCGTATCGTCCTGAAGTAGCACTATATATTGCTGCGCCTTTCCTATTTCCTCAATATGTTTTGCCATTTGCTGAAAAGCATCATCAGAAGACCGATTACGTATTGCATTTAATATTCTCTCATGTCCTTCAAGTGCTTTTTTCTTGCCTTGAGGAAATGAGATAGTTATCGCTCGTCCTTTTTGCAAAGGACCGTCCACCTCTTGCAAGAGGTGGAACAACACCTGATTTCTAGCTGCACGTGCTACAGAATAATGGAAATCCAAATCGGCCTGAAGTGTTTGATCGTCATCACCATCGCAGCAATCTGCTTCTAACCTCTCTACTGCTTTCGAAATAATATCGAAATCTTCATCCGTTGCTCTTTCCGCAGCCAAAGCGCAAATATTACACTCCAAAATTTTTCTCGCTTCCATAAAAGAAGCCATGCCATCACTAGAGGGATCATTTATATCCGGAAGCGGGGTGTAATGTTTTTTTAAAAAGGTCCCGCGTCCTTGAATAATGTCTATCAGGCCTTCTTGTTTCAAAACAGAAAGAGCTTCGCGAATCGAAGTTCTGCTGACTTTGAAAATTCGCATAAGCTCTTGTTCCGTTGGAATTTTATCGCCTGGTTTAAGTCGATCAGATTCAATAAGCACTTTTATTTCGTCAATTATTATTTCCGTCAACTTTTTCGCCCGAAGTGGAAATGACATTTTTTCACCTCAGAGTCTAATGATATTGTGATCATATCATACGATGATTTTTTTACAATAAATTACTCTCGTCCAAATAAGGATGTGAAGAAGTTTAAGATACTCTTAGGAATGCCATTGAGATTTTCATCGTTGTGAACTTTGATAATGCGGTCATCAAAAGAAAAGGCTATTCCAGTTGACCCCAGGAGAAATACTCGACACCGAAATATTCTCTTTGTTCCACAAAGATGAAGCAACAGACTACTGCCAGTGTTACCACCTACTGGACAATTTACGATAAAGTCAGGGCCTTATTCCCAGAAAATAACAAGCAATGCAGTTACCAAAGAGTTCATACTCGCTGCTCTGAAGCAGCAGGCGAGTCTTCAATAACATAGTTAACGCAATCATATATTGCAGACATCGTTATGGTCTTCGAAAGTACGGAAAGCATAATGCTACCAAGGAGAGAACATGCAACTCGTGAGAAATCTGCGCCTGTCGACTTTCACCGCGTCGAATGCAAATACTCCGCGACATGCTGGAATTCAGGATGTTCGTTAATAAAACTTATCTCACCTTTATAATCGACTGATTACTTTGATAGCATACTCATGTACTGGGTTATAGCCGCAAATCCTGCCATCGGTTCATGAAGATGAAAATGGCTTACTCTGAGAGAAGGACTCGAAGGAGAAGACAGAAGATTCTATTGTCGTTGGTACGGCGGACTCAAATACATGAAGGACGCAACTTCCCCATTTAATGCCGATAAGGGCATGTTTTTGAGACGATGCAGTTTGAACTGTTTAACTTAAAAATGAGATGTTTTTAACAGCATATGGAATGGAGTTGATGTGTAAGAGTGCATAAAAGTCTGAACGAGTATCCGCACTGGAATAATGAAAGGAGAATCAAAAAACCGTTTGATGCGAAAAACTGGTTAGAAGCTTGGAGGCGCCTGGATTTGATGATACAGCAGTTCAAAGACACCTGCGCTTTGCCCTCTTTTTGAGTTACTTTTTGTAAGCTCATGGAGAGTATGGCACACTTCAAGAAAAATTGAAGGTCTACCGGCACTCGCTGTCTATAGTGAAAGAAGTACCCTCTTTGAATGACATATCTTGGATATTTGCGGGATAAGCCGGTTTTCATGGTCCTCTCTCTCCCTTTTTCCACCCTTTGTGTAACACGTTGTGTCCCTGATGTGTACACGGAGTGATTTCTAGGGAAAAAGCACGAAAAACACAAAAAAACCTATCCCGCGAATGGAGTGTTCCCAATGCTTTGCTAAAAACTGTGGCGGAGGCGTGTGGGAATCGAACCCACCGAAGACGGCCGTTACCGCCCCCCACTGGATTTGAAGTCCAGGCCCGACACCAGTCGAAAGGCGCCTCCGTAAAGTAAGGGAGATGTGTTACGCAGTCTTTCTAGCTTCTTGTTTGTTGCGGATGTTGCTGAAATCTGCAACAAATCGGCAACATCTGCAACATTTCTGCAACAAGGCCTAGGTATTGTACCTCACAGTGTTCAAGGAGTCCAGAGTATTTGACAACTCATGCAATGAGACCGGGGACAGGTGGGCGTGCCTCGTCGTGGTCTATTTCGCCGAGAACCAGACCATATCGTGGTCGACCCGCACCTCGGTGACCTTCGGCTGCACATAGAAGGACGCGAAGGAGAGGATGGGCGATGCTTTCGCCAGCGACTCGCTGATGTCGCGGGCTGAGAGCATGGGGTTGTCGTTCGTCGCCTCATCGAAGCGGATCTTCGCCACGCCTCTCTTGTCCGTCACGTATCTGCCGGTGCACCGGACAAGGGCGCGCATGCGAAACGTGAGCTTCTTTTCGTAGACTCCCTTCACCGTCACGGCTCCGTCCTTCAGCGAAAGCTCCGAGACGGCGAAGTGGGGCATGTTGCGCTTCAGACTGGCGAGAAACTCCGAGCGCGCGATGTTGCCCGACAGTTTGGCCTCCCTGTGGGAGAGGATGTTGAGCCGATGGCCGTCCCAGGTGAAGAGCACATCCGTCAGGACGAGGAGAAGCCGTTCATAGGTCACGCCGTCTATGGGGGCCTTTTCGATGCAGACCGTCAAGTTCGGGATCGCCCCTCTCCTGAGGTCATCGTTTTCGGCGGAGAGCACGGCCAAGACCGATTCCGCCTTGATTTTTCCGGAAAAATACCGGCTGAAGAGCTCCGTATAGTCCTCTGAGCCGCTGGC
>CALCQG010000076.1 GCA_937897575.1 uncultured Synergistales bacterium
CACCTGTTTTTCGAGCGCCCGGGCCCTGTCCTCGTTCGCCCGTTCGAGGGCCTCCTTGAACCCGCGCAGCTCCTCCTCGCGGGCGGATGGAACGGCCTGCGTCAAAGCGGGCCTCAGGCGAACTGGAGGATCAGCATGATGGCCACCACAAACCCCAGGATGACCATGGTCTCGGGAATGGCCTCGAGGATGATGATGGTTCCCGCGGTCTCGGGCTTCTCCGCCACGGACCCCGCCCCTGCACTCCCGATCTTCGCCTGGGCGTAGGCCGTGGCGATGGCGGGGATGCTGACCGCCATGGCTGCGGCAAGAGCAATTATCGCTTTTTCCACGTCAATCCGCTCCTTTTTCTGAATGGCGTATAGTTTTTCCCTCCGGCAGAGTAGAACCGGCCGAAGAATTCGACGTAGTGCAGCCGCGCCGAGTGCAGGCTCGACCCTCCTATGGCGATGACGAGGTTGAGGAGGTGGATGATGAAGGCGAGAATGAGCCCCAGGACCGAGAGTCCGAGCACATCGGTGAACTTCGAGGCCACCATGGCGAGGATGGCCGACGAAAGGCCGATCGCTGCGATGCGGACGTAGCTTATGACGTTGCCGATGCTTCCGAAGGCCTCCACGATGCCTCCGATCCCGCCGCCTCCGACAAGCAGTGCGATGCCGATCACCAGAAAGGAGACGGGGACCGTAAACAGCTCCTTCGGCAAGCGGGTCTTCAGGAACAGAATGGCCACGATCAATCCGATGAGAAAGAGCATATTGCCCGCCTTCTCCATCCAGAGATGACGGTGGTGATGGCGTACTCCCTGGCAGAGGCCGATGAACAGGCCGAGCAGCACGTGAAACAGGCCGAGGGAGACCGTAAAAATCATCACCGGCAGGATGCCCTGCGTCCGCTCCACGAGGAGAGGCTTCATGTGGAAGAGCCGGTGCCCCACATCGCCGAAGAACTCACCCCACGCCAAACCCCAGAGGATGCTCCAGAGGGCGACGTGGGTCAAGATCGCCGCCACGTCCCGCAGCACCGGGAGTTTCCGCCCTTTCAGCCAAAGGGCGAGCAGGAGGAAGAGGACGCCGTACCCCACGTCGCCGATCATGCACCCTGAGAAGAAGGGGAAGAAGAGGGCCACCATCGGGGTCGGGTCCACTCCGTCATAGGTCGGGGGGCGGAGAAGCCTGAGAAAGAGTTCGAAGGGGGAGGCGAGCGGGGCGTTCTTCAGCGCCGTGGGGACGTCCTTCCACTCGTCCTCGCCGGGAAGGCGCCACTGCATCAGGACATCCGTTCCGAATCGCTCCTCCATCCTCCGCGCCGTCTCGTGAAGAGCGTCACCCGGCACCCACCCTCCGATGGAGAAGCTCTCCTCCGAGCCGCGGCACTGCGCCTCGACGGACGCCTCCTCGGTCTTTTCGTCGATGAAGAGGTAGAGGGCGGCCAACCGAGGGCCCCACTGGAGGGCGGCGGTCCGCAACTCCTCCTCGATGGCACTCCGTCGGGCGCTCAGCCCCTCGATCGCCCTCTGTACGTCCGGGAGGAGTTTCCCAAACGGCGGAGGCGCATCCCGATATTCGGGCGGCCGCCAGGGCATGGCCCCCGATTCCGACGCGACCCGGCGGACAATGCTTGCGGCGGACAGCGACGTTCTGAGGCCCAAAAGGCCAAAGGACTCCTTGCCGGCCACAAAGTGGGAGGACACCGCCTCATGTCTCTCGCCACCGTCGAGGGCCGCCGCGAGAGACGCGACGAGGGCCGGCGCGTCCCCGTTCTCCACCCACCACAGGGAGTCCTCCTCGGTCTCCGATGGCGCCTTCCCGCTGAAAAAAGGGGTGAACTTCCGAAGAACCTCCTCGGACCGGTTCAGCCGGTCGAGCAGGTCGTCCTTCTCCTTCGCCTCGGCCAGAAGGGATGCGAGTCGAGACGTAAAGGCCTCAAGGCTTCGGTCGATCTCGTGGACCGTCTCCGCGGACGAGAGGTCGAGAAGGCTCGTCTCCGACGCACCGAGATCCTCCTCACGGAGGCTGTTCCATCCGTCCCACCCCAGGGCTTCGATAAGCCCGAGGACCTTCCCCCGCAGCAGCTTCAGGCTGTTGAACGTCCCGTCGTCCTCGGCCGTGGAAGGAGTATCCTGGTCCAGATGCAGCACCCCGAGGGCGAAGAGTTCCCGGACGATCTCCTTTTTTTTGCTCTGGACGCCCCAGAGGGAGAGGCGGACCATATCCCGGATCATGATCCGTCCACCCCGCACAGCCGACGCCACATCCGATCGATCACGGGAAGTCCCTGCGCCGACCCGTCCTCGCAAGCATCCGCGCCCTCGAGAAGGCGCTCCACGTGTCTCTTCATCTCCTGCTCCATGGCCGGTATCGAAATCGTAAAACGTGCTCTCGAGGGCGTGCTCCTTCCCAGTCCACTCGTCCTCCGCGATCCGGAGGCTCTCCCGCTCCATCTCGGAAAGATGAAGGAGTGCCCGCTCGCGGATCAAGCGGCACTCCTCCTTTTTTCGTTCATACTCGGCCGCGAGGATGGATTCAAACCTCCGGACCTCGTCCTCTACGCCTTCGGACCCCAGTGGTACGGGGGGGAGGTCAGTCTCCCGCTTCATCCCTGCTCCCGCTCTCTCTCATAAGGAATTCGCAGAAGGCCTCTCTGCTTATTATGCCGACGAGCCGCCCGTCCTCCACGACGGGAAGACGCTTTACGTGCTTTCGTATCATGAGGTCCGAGATCACCATGAGGCTCGTATCGGGCTCCACGGACAGAGGCTTGTCGTTCATGAAGTCGCGCACCGGACGATTCCCGAAGGATTTGAACCGGGCAAGGAGGCCGTTTTCATCCTCCTCGAGGAAGGTGCTCTTCGCCAGAACCTCCAGGTACGTCGGAACGGCGGACTGAAGGATATCGGACTCGGTGAGATAGCCCACGAGCTTCCAGTCGCCGTCCAGGACGGGGACGCCGGAGATGTTGTGGTTGTACAGCACGCGGACCGCCTCGTGGACAAGGTCGTCCTCCATGACGGCCGTGAGGTCGCGGTGCATCACGTCTCTCGCAACGGTGGTCATGGTCTTCTTCGCCGCCCCTCATCGGGATACAGCCCGATCTTCGTCAGGAACACCCTTGCCGCGAAGAGAAAGAGCTCGAGGTCCCGCTTCCATCGCCAGGGTTCCTGTATGAGACGGTACAGCCACTCCATGCCGATCTTCTGCCACAGAAGGGGGGCCCTCTTCAGCGCCCCGGAGAGCACGTCGAAAGAGCCGCCGACTCCGACGGCGACGACATCACCGAGGTCTATCCCGTGGTCTGCGAGCCAAATCTCCTGTTTCGGCACACCCAGCGCGGCAAAGAGGATCTTCGCACCGCTGGAACGGACAGCGGGGCATATGGATGGGTCTCCGGCGTCGAAGTATCCATCCCGGTACCCGGCGACGACGAGGTCGGGGAACTTTGTCTGCAGTGTCCGCACGGCACCGGTTACCGCGGCCTTCGAGGCGCCGAGGAAATAGACGGGCCACCCCTCGGCGGCGGCCATCCTGCAGAGGCGCACCATGAAGTCGATGCCCGCGATCCGTTCCTGGACAGGTTTTCCGAGAAGGTGAAGCCCCCATACCAGCCCCGCCCCGTCGGCAAGCGTCAGGAACGAGCCACGGAGCGCACGGGCATAGGCTTCGTTCCGCTCCGCCTCCATGACGGCGAGGGCGTTGACCGTGGACACCAGGGAGAGCCCCTGTCCCGACATGACGGCGCCCCTCGTTCGCGAGAGGGCATAGTCCATGGATACGTTATCCACGGCAGTGCCCCAGATCGTCGGCCGAAGGGGGATATCCGTGTTCCGCTTCATATTCCGCAGAAAGGGGACAAGGGAGAAACCGGCGAACAGTATGGCGATGCTGACCCACATCATCATGAAGAGGGAGGTCCCCAGCTGGGAGACGGCGACGGCGGCTCCCGCAATGGCGCACACGGAGGTGATGAACCGGACGGTGCTCGGATGGTCGAGCCCGCGCCCTATCAATTTTCTGTACAGGGCGGAGGCCCCGTAGGACCGGGATGGAAGTACGAGGCTCACCGCACGGAGCGACGTCTCGACGATGGGGATGGCGAAGAGGCCCAGAGGCAGCAGCATGAGGGTGCTGAAGGTGATCCCCTTGCTGACGCCGAGCACCGACGTGCCGGCGATCAGGGTCCCCCACAGCGCGGCGAGCGGTTCTCCGAGACGCCGGTACATGTGGCCGTGACGGCTCCAGAAGACCCCGAGGTACGAGACCCCGCAGAGGGCCATGAAGAAGGCGTCGTTCAGCGGCTGGCCCGAGAAGACGGTGGCGATGAGCAGCAGAGAGAAGCTCACGACGAGGAGATGTCCGGCCATGCCCGGGATCTTGTCCAGCTCCTGCAGCAGGATGGGAAAGGCCGATATCCAGAGCGTCGTCACCAGCAGGGACCCCCAGGGGGAGAAGTAGTGGTACCCTCCGTTCGAGAGACCGACGAAGCCTATCTGCGGCCCGAAGAAGGCGAAGACGAGCCCCAGCAGAAGGTAGGAGGCCTTCCACCCCTTGTCCGGGTACAGGCGCTGCAGGAGCCCCAGCACGGAGGCCAAGACCCCCATCCCGACGATGAAGCGCGATACGGGCGTGCCGACCCACACCGCGGACAGGACCCACACGGCAAGGAGGGCGAGGTCGCGGAAGTAGTTGTACTGCGTCGGCTCCAGGCTGCGGCGGCAGAGCCGCTGCAGGAGGAAACAGCACACCGCAGCCGGGAGGATCAGGGACAGATAGTGGACCGTCGTCTCCATGCTCATCACTCGTTCACCCTGTCATGAGAATAACTTCTGCAATCGTCTCATTGTATCAGCGAACAAGGCTTTTTGCCACCTCACCGTATCTCGCGGAGCCCGCCCATGTAGGGTATCAGGGCCTCGGGCACCTCGATCGATCCGTCCTCCCTCTGATAGTTCTCCAGCACGGCGATGAGCGTCCGCCCCACGGCGATGCCCGACCCGTTCAGGGTATGGACGAAACGGGGACGTCCACCGGACTTGGGCCTGTACCTCGTGTTCATCCGCCTGGCCTGGAAGTCCTCGCAGTTGCTGCACGAGCTTATCTCCCGGTATTTGTCCTGGGACGGCAACCAGACCTCGATGTCGTAGGTCTTGCTCGCACCGAACCCCATGTCCCCGGTGCAGAGGCAGATCGTCCGGAAGGGGATGTTGAGCGTCCGCAGGACCTCCTCGGCGTTGTCCGTCATCCGCTCCAGTTCGGCGTAGCTCGTCTCCGGAGTGGCGATCTTCACCATCTCGACCTTGTCGAACTGATGCTGCCTGAGCATGCCCCGCACGTCCCGGCCGTAGGCCCCCGCCTCCCGGCGGAAGCAGGGCGTGTAGGCCGTCAAGTACAGGGGAAGCTGGTCCTCCTCGAGGATTTCGCCGGCGTGCATGTTGGTGAGGGGAACCTCCGCCGTGGGGATGAGCCACAGGTCCTCACCCTCGCACTTGTAGAGGTCCTCGGCGAACTTCGGGAGCTGCCCCGTGCCCTGCATGGTCTTGGAGTTCACCATGAAGGGCGGCTCGACCTCGAGGTAGCCGTGCTTGACCGTGTGAAGGTCCAGCATGAAGTTCGTCAGGGCGCGCTCGAGCCTGGCGCCCTTCCCCTTGAGGACCGTGAAGCGGCTCTGGGCCAGGGACGCTCCCTTTTCGAAGTCCATGATCCCGAGGGCCTCTCCCAGGTCCCAGTGGGGCTTCGGCTCGAAGGAGAAGGCCTTCGGCTCACCCCAGCGTCTGACCTCTCGGTTGTCGTTTTCGTCCCGCCCCACGGGCACGGAGTCGTGCGGGCGATTGGGGATGGAGAGGAGCATGTCGTCCAGAGCCGCGTCGATTTCGGCGATCCGCAGGTCGATCTCCTTTATCTTCTCGCCGATGGCCCGCATCTCCTCCATGACGCCGGCGGCGTCTTCGCCCTTCGCCTTCGCCATTCCGACTTTCTTGGAGCCCTCGTTGCGCCTCGCCTTCAGCTCCTCCGTCTCGCTCAACAGGGCCCGCTTCTCCTCGTCCATGGCGAGCAGCGGCGACAGGTCAAGATCGTTGTTCCTGTTCGCGAGAAAGGTCCGCACCTCGTCTATGTTCGATCGGATCCACTTGATGTCAAGCATGTTCCCCGTCCTCCCTCACTGTCCGGATCTGTTTCATCACGTTGATGGTCTCGATGGCCGAGAGGGCCGCCTCGGCGCCCTTGTTTCCTCCCTTGCTCCCCGACCGGGCCACCGCCTGGTCCATGGTGTCGCAGGTGAGGACACCGAAGGCCACCGGAACCCGCTGGGTCAGCGCGACGGAGGCGAGGCCCTTAGACATCTCGGCGGAGACGTACTCGAAGTGGGGCGTATCGCCTCGGATGACGGCTCCGAGAGCGATGATGCCGTCGTATTTGCCGCTCAGGGCCGCCTCCTTGGCGACCAGGGGAAGCTCCCAGGCTCCCGGGACGCGGATGACGTCGATAGCCTGATGGCTCACCTCATGGCGGAGGAGCATGTCCATCGCTCCGTCGAGCAGGCGCTCGCTAAACAGGCTGTTGAACCGGGACACCACGATGCAGAACCGGAGGTTGACTCCCGACAGCTTTCCTTCAATTGACCTCATTTCCCTCTCCCCTTTCATCGACGGCGCATGTCTTCCTGTCTCGGGCCCCGACGTGCAGCAGATGGCCGAGCTTGACCTCCTTGGCCCCCAAGTATCGTTCATTGTGCTCGTTGGGCGGGATCACGAGGGGAACCCGTTCCACCACCTCGAGGCCGTACCCCTGGAGCCCGACGAGCTTTCTCGGGTTGTTCGTGATGAGACGGATGCTCGAGACTCCGAGGTCCTGAAGTATCTGAGCCCCGATGCCGTAATCCCGAAGGTCGGCCGGGTAGCCGAGGGCCATGTTCGCCTCCACCGTGTCCAGTCCCCTCTCCTGAAGCTCGTAGGCCTTGAGCTTGTCGGCGATGCCGATGCCCCGCCCCTCCTGCCTCATGTAGAGCACGACGCCCTGTCCGTCACGCTCCACCATGTCCATGGCTTCGACGAGCTGGGATCCGCAGTCGCACCGGAGGGAGCCGAACACGTCGCCTGTGAGACACTCCGAGTGGACGCGGACGAGGACGTTCTTTCGCCCGGCCACGGCCCCCTTCACGAGGGCGATGTGGAGGTGATCCCTGTCGTCGTCCATGAGATTCCGGTAGGCGTGGGCGACGAAATGGCCATGGGCCGTCGGAAGATCGACCTGGGCCACCTTCTCCACGAGCCGCTCCCGCTTGCTTCGATAGGCGATCAGATCCTCGATGGAGACGATCTTCATCCCGTGCTGCGCCGCGAAGGTCCTGAGCTCGGGCAGACGGGCCATGGTCCCGTCCTCGTTCATAATCTCGCAGATGACGCCCGCCGGCGGAAGGCCCGCGAGGGTCATCAGGTCAACGGCCGCCTCCGTGTGCCCCGCCCGTTTCAGGACGCCGCCCGGCTTCGCCTCGAGGGGGAACATATGGCCCGGCCGGAAGAAGTCCTCGGAGCGCGAGGCGGGGTCGGAGAGCAGGACGGCCGTCCTTGCCCGTTCCTCCGCCGAGATGCCCGTGGTCGTGCCCTCCCGTGCGTCCACCGAGACGA